>DOWN01000327.1:391-7925 GCA_003519545.1 Bacteroidota bacterium | reverse complement strand
ACTTTTACTCGAAAAATAAAAAAGAAAATTTTTCAATCATATATATGAAATATATAATAAAACTCTCAATCCTTTTTTCTCTTAGTATCATTTTATATTCATGCGGTGGTAAAGGAAATACTGAACCTGAAAATCAGGTTAAGCATACTCTTGTTAAAACCGTAGATATTGCCCCTCAATACTTTGAAGAAAAATATAATGTCGTTTCGATTGTTAAACCTTTCACATCGGCAAAAATTTCTTCCACTGAAGGTGGTCTAATAACTTTTCTTTCTGTTGAGAAAGGAAGCCGCGTCGGAAGAGGTCAGGTTATTGCACGCTTTAAAAAAGATACTGACTATGCTTCTTATGATCAGTCTAAAGCACAGTTCGAACTCGCTTTGGTTAATTTCAAACGAATTGAAAATCTTTATAATGACCAGATCGCAACCGAACAGCAATATACCGATGCAAAACTCCAACTTGATATCGCCGAAAAAACTATGGAAGTTTATGAGTCGCGACTGAGCAATTCATACATCACATCTCCAATCTCAGGAATAGTTGATGAAAAATTTATGAATCGCGGTGAAATGTCTTCTCCAAGTGCTCCTATAGTTAATATTGTTGATATTTCAAGAGTTAAAGTTTCCGCAGGCATTCCGGAAATGTATATGGGCACTATCTCAAAAGGTCAAACAGTAAAAATTACTTTTGATGTTTTTCCTGATGAAGAGTTTGAAGGTGTTATCAATTTTGTTTCTCCGGTTTTAAATCCTTTAAACAGAACTTTTGAAGTTGAAGTTGTAATCCCTAACCCAAAACAAAGATTAAAACCTGAAATGTCTGCCAATATGACTTTTACACTTATGAAAATTCCTGATGCTGTCGTGTTACAACAGGATATGATTGTTGATAACGGTGAAGAAAAATTTGTTTTTGTTCTTGAAGGTGACGTTGCTCGCAAACGTCTTCTTGAAATTGGCGGAACTAACGGTAACTTTGCATATATACGTTCAGGATTAAATCCGGGAGATAAACTTATTAATGTTGGTTTTCAGTATCTCTCAGATGGTGATAAAGTTCAGGTTGTAAATTAATTTTAATTGAATACCAAAACGGTAAATTAACCTTATGAAATTTTTTAAATTATTACAGCATAATAAAGTTACAGTTTATATTTTAACTTTCCTTATTATTATAGTAGGATGGATTTCTTATTCAGGTCTTCCTCGTGAATCCGCTCCGTCCATAAAAATTCCGTTCGTATTCGTAACTACAGTTTATCCGGGAGTATCTCCGCAGGATATAGAAAATCTCGTTACGGATAAAATCGAAAAAGAAATTAAATCTATCAGCGGAGTTAAGAATATAACTTCTGTTTCAAGAGAAAGTTTTTCTTCTATTTCTGTTGAGTTCAATCCGGATGTGCTTATAGATGATGCTATTCAAAAAGTCAGAGATAAAGTTTCTATCGCAAAAGCAAATATGCCTAAAGATATTGAAGAACCACAGATTATTGAAATTAATTTCTCGGAGTTACCTATGATGTATGTCAATCTTACAGGTAATGTAGGATTGATAAAACTTAAAGAAGTTGCTGATAAACTTCAGGATAAATTCGAAACTATTGATGGTGTGCTTTCTGCTGAAGTTGTCGGCGGTTTAACTCGGGAAGTTCAGGTTGATGTTGACGCTAACAGATTGAAATATTACGGCATTTCATTTAATGATTTGTCAAATGTTATATCAGCAGAAAATCTAAACGTGCCGGGTGGTTCAGTTGAAATAGGGGAGTCAAGGTTTCTTGTCAGAACTCCCGGTGAATATTCTGACCCTGTAAAAATTGCAGATCTCGTCGTTAAGTCTCCACAAGGTAATCCTATCTATATAAGAGATGTTGCTCAGGTCACTTACGGAACTAAAGAACGCACAACTTATTCACGGGAAAACGGTAAAGAATCTGTAACTCTCGTTATTAAAAAAAGAAGCGGTGGAAACATTGTTAACATCGCCGAAAAAATAAAAGATATAATTGCAAAAAATGAAAATGAAGTTATTCCCCCGGGAATAAAAGTGAGTATTACAGGTGATGAGTCCGAACAGATTAAAGACACTGTTCACGAACTTGAAAACGGAATTATTACAGGTGTCTTGCTCGTATGTATTATTCTCTTTTTCTTTATGGGATTAAAAAATGCTCTTCTCACTGCCACATCCATCCCGTTATCTTTTTTGATTTCATTCACCGTGCTTTCCATTATGGGCATCACATTAAATATTGTTGTACTCTTCACTCTTATCCTCGTACTCGGTATTATTGTAGATGATGCAATCGTAGTTATTGAAAACGTTTATCGTCTTCAAGAAAAAGAAGGATATACACCCGAAGATGCCGCTATAGAAGCACCTCGTGAAGTTGTCTTTCCTGTAACTATTGCAACTCTCACCATTATGGCTGCGTTTTTCCCGTTGGTTTTCTTCCCGGGCATCACAGGTGAGTTTATGAAATATCTTCCGATAACGCTTATCGTATGTCTTGCTTCTTCTTTGTTCGTTGCTATGATTATCAGTCCTATTCAAGCAGCAGTTTTTATAAATTATAAAAGAGATAAAGAAAGATCAGCAAAAAGAAAATTCCGCCCTGTCGGTAAATTTCTTGAATGGTTCGATGAAAAGTTTTTTGGTGCTGCAATGAATAAATATGAAAAAGCAGTTCGCTGGACTATGAAACACCGTTTTGTTTCGATACTCGGAGTAATAGTGCTTTTAATCAGCGTTTTTGTTTTATATTATAATTTCAATAACGGAGTTGAATTCTTTCCGCAGGTTGAACCTCGACAAGCAAATATAAATATTACACTTCCTCCTGGAACTGACCTTACGGCTACAAATCAGTTCACAAAACAAATTGAAGATAAACTTCCGGCTTTCAAAGATATTGAATATTATATTTCCAATGTCGGTTCATCTAATAATCCACTTGATTTCAGCGGTGATGGTATTCCCAATAAATCAACCGTTACTATGAATTTTATTGATAAGCAGGAGCGTTCTCAAAGTTCGTTTGTTACAGTTGATGAAGTTCGTGCAGCAATTGACAAAATTCCCGGTGGAAAAATTGAAGTCGCTCAGCAGACTGGCGGACCACCGGTTGGTAAGCCAATTAACATTGAAATATCAGGTCTCGATTTTGAAAAACTTGGCGAATTATCAGACCAAATTATGAGAGAAGTTGTAACTGTTCCCGGAGCAGTTGATATCTCCTCTAACTTTGATAAAGCAGTACCTGAATTAAAAGTTATAGTTGACCGTGATAGAGCAGCGTTGTATAAATTAAGCACCGCAACCATCGGCTCTACAATCAGAACAGCAATCTACGGTTTTGAAGCAAGTAAATACAGAGTTGGTGATGATGAATATAATATAATGGTAAGATTAAATAAAAATCAGAAAAATAATGTTGAAGATATAAAACAACTTTATATCTCAAATCCTGATGGAGTTCAGATTCCACTTTCATCAGTCGCTAAAGTTGAATTCTCAGGTGGTATCGGCTCCATAAATAGAAAAGATCTAAAACGTGTTGTCACCATTTCAGGAAACGTTCAGGGTAGAAATGAAAACGAAGTAATTCTTGATATTCAGAATAAACTGAAAGATTTCCGTTTACCGGATGGATATGCTATTAGTTACACCGGTGCTCAGGAAGATCAACAAGAGTCACAGGCTTTTCTTGGTCGTGCTTTCGGTATCGCTCTGTTACTTGTTTATTTCTTGATGGTTATCGAATTTAATTCATTAAGAACTCCTCTTATTATTATGTTCACTATCGTATTATCGTTAATAGGTGTTTTAATCGGTTTAATGATAACTCAAACTCCATTCGGAATTGTTATGACAGGTATCGGTGTAATATCTCTTGCCGGTATAGTTGTGAGAAATGCGATAGTACTTCTCGATTTCCAAAAAGAACTTGAAAGACGTGGACTTGAAAGAGATGAAGCACTTATTCAAGCAGGTATCATAAGACTTCGCCCTATCTTCCTTACTGCTGCCGCTACAATTCTCGGAATTATTCCTCTTGCAAGTGGTGTTGATTTTGACTGGCGTTCTTTTTCATGGATAATCGGCGGTGAAAACTCTGCATTCTGGAGACCGATGGGTATTGCTATTATTTTCGGTTTATTAGTATCAACATTCTTAACCTTGATTATTATTCCGACTATATATTCATTTGTTGATGATTTTAGTCTTAAACTTTTTAAGAAAAAAAGAAATGTTGAACGTGTAGAAGAAGTTCTTAAAACTTTGACATAATATAACATTATTTATTCATTTATAAGTAATTTTAAATCTATAAAATCTCATAGCCCTCAAATTAATTTATGGGGGCTTTTTTTTCTCCTTCCCAATTCACAAATCGCTTAATTTGTCTTTTGATTTTTTACTCTTTCTCTTTATGTTTGTTTGTATTTGTTAAACTAAACAAAAAGAAAAATGAAAAAATTAATTACAATTATCTTCTTCTCCTGTTTTGTAAATTCTTTTTCTCAGGTGTCAATTCAAAGAATTGTTTTTCAGCCGAATAATTTAAAAACATATTTTCAGAATACTGGTATCTTCAATCAAAATACAACAACAGGAAATTCTCCAGGTCTTGAGTGGCCCGCAGGCTCAGGAAATTTTGTTGCTTTTAGTTCAGGAATTTCTATGGCATGTTTTGTCAGAGATACTCTCGCTTTTGTGTCTGCAAGTTACAGAGGTGAATATGCTCCCGGTTATTTTCAAAACGGAGTATTTACAACTAATCCAAACTTCAAAATCTATTCTATCAAATCGGGTGATAATTGTTCAAATAGTCAGGACTATGCTAACTGGGGTTTAATGGTTCCTTATGGTGCCCCGTTTAAAGATGTAAATCAAAACGGTCAGTATGATTGCTCTATTGATATTCCCGGCTATCCAAATGCATCGCAAACCATTTTTATGTGCCTTACCGACGGTGACCTGTCACAAAAATCTTGGGGTGAAGGATTCTCAGGTGGAGTTATGAATCCTTTATTGAAAGCACAGGTTGCTATTACAGCATGGGGATACGATAATCCCGCTTTTGAAAATGTTCAGTTTATAAAATATCAAATTACAAATAAACACATTTACAGTTGGAAGAGTTTTCATTTAGGACTTATGGTTGATGCTGATATTGGTGATGCAGTTGATGATAGAGCAGGTTGCGATTCATCAAAGAATTTAGGTTTCATTTATAACGGTACTAATTATGATAATGACTACGGTGCAAATCCACCCGCTTTAGGATTTTTAGTTTTACGTTCTCCCGCATTAAATCGGAATGGTGTTTCTGACACTTTAGGAATGTCTTCTCTTGCAGTTTTAAAATGCGGCGGTTGTACAGGACCGGTTGTTTGTAATGGATTTAGTCATGGATCAATGGAAGCATTCAATATGATGCGTGGTTTAAAAAACAAGGGTTATCCGGTTTTAAATCCCGTTGCTACAGGAAATTCAAGAATTACAAAATATAATTTTTCAGGTGATCCCGAGTCAGGTACCGGTTGGAATGAAATTAATGGATTTCTTGCAAATTGCTCAAGTGATACAAACATCACTACCACCACTCCAATGAATCCGGGCGATAGAAGAATATTGCTTAACTCAGGACACGATAGTTTAATTGTAAATCCCGGTCAAACAATTGAGTTCGCATTTGCTCAATATGTTGATAGAGGTTTATCAAATTTAAATTCATTATCACGATTAAAAAATAAAGTTTCCGCCATTAAAACATATTATAATTCTGTCTCCGGAAGTGTGAATATATCTGCTCTCGGAGACATCACCCCGCAAAAATATGAACTCTTTCAGAACTATCCAAACCCATTCAATCCTGAAACTACAATAAAATTTAATGTTCCGGAAAAATCAAATGTTACTTTAGAAATTTTTGACATTTCAGGACGATATATAAGCGGAATAAAAAATAATTTTTTCAATCCCGGCTCGTATGAATTTACTTTTGACGGCTCTAACCTCGCAAGCGGAATTTATTTCTACCGCTTAACTTCAAATAAATTTTCTCAAACTAAAAAAATGATTCTCCTAAAATGAAGAAATTAATTGCAAAATATATTTATATCGTTATAATAATTTTCATTTCTTCAGAATTAATATATTCTCAAACAGTTAAAACCTGGAGTTTATCTCCCGGCAATTTTCGATTATATTTTAATTCACTCGGAATATTCAGTCCGGCATCTGGAAATAATATGCCTGGAATATATTGGCCCCGAAATACTCAACAATATATAATTTATACTAAAGGATTATCAGTCGCTGCAATGGTAAATGATTCCTTAGCAATGACTTCTGCTTCATTCCGCGGTGAATATTTACCTGGAACGGTATTTAATAATAGTTTTTATTCCGATTCATTATTCAAAATGTATTTTATAAATAATAATAACTCACAAAATTATTTTTCTGAAATTAAAAATTGGAAAAATATGGTTAATTATGGAGCACCATTTAAAGATTTAAATAAAAACGGTATTTATGATATAGGTTTAGATATAGCAGGAGTTCCAAACGCAAATCAAACTGCTTTCATTTGTCTGTCTGACGCAAATCCTAATTCTCATTCAATTGGTGAAGGGTTTGGCGGTGGTATTATTACTCCACTTTTAAAAATGCAAAACTCTGTAACTATTTGGGGATATGACAACAACTCAATTTTAGAAAATACCTTTTTTGTTAAACATAAAATAATTAACAAAAGTAATAACATTTGGAAATCTACATGGTTTACCATTTTTAGTGAATTTGAAGATGCCAACTGGTATGGATTAAGATTAGGAACAGATACTCTTAAAAATTTGGTTTACACATATGGAAATAATTTAAACTCACAAGATTCTTCAATTTCTGCTGTCGGAATTGTTATACTTAAATCACCACATTTAAAAATAAATAATACTTTCGATACTCTCGGATTAACTTCTTCAAATTTAATTTTTAATACTGGTTCTGCTGCACCTGTTTGCATGGTAGATGCAAATGGAGAACCAATGGCTGCATATTATTTAATGCAAGGATATAAAAAAAATAAGACATACCATCTAAATCCTACAATAACCTCAGGTACTCGAAAAACAAAATATGTATTTTCAGGAAATCCGCTTAACAATATTGGTTGGACTGAATTTAAAGGAATGTATTTCAATTGCGATAATGATACTAATTTTAATATAATAAATTATTTAAATCCCAATACTTACAGACGATCCCAAATCTCCTCAGGACATGATAGTCTTGATATCAATCCCGGTGATACGATTGATTTCACTTATGCGGTAATTGCAGAATCAGGAATTAATAATCGTGAAGCATTAAAAAATTTATTCTTCAGAGCCAAAAATATTAAATATATATACAATTCAATTGTTGATGAAAATATTTGGAAAAATTCTCCGGTTAGTACAACACCGGATTCTTACGAACTTACACAAAACTTTCCAAATCCTTTCAATCCGGAAAC
>DOWN01000327.1:0-223 GCA_003519545.1 Bacteroidota bacterium | reverse complement strand
CAAATCCTTTCAATCCGGAAACAACAATAAAATTTCAAATTCCTGAACAATCCTTTATTACATTGGAAGTTTTTGATATCTCTGGCAGAAAAGTGAATACTCTTGTAAATAATGTTCTAACTCCCGGCTCATATGAATTTAATTTCGACGGTTCAAACCTCTCAAGCGGAATTTATTTCTATCGCTTTACTTCAAATAAATTTTCCCAAACTAAAAAAATGAT
>DOWN01000136.1 GCA_003519545.1 Bacteroidota bacterium | reverse complement strand
TAATAATATAATAAGAAAATTACTGTTGTAAATTTTTGTTAATATTTGACGAATGTTGTCTGTGATGTTAATCTAAATTTAATTTAATTCTGAATGTGCATCCGTCTCCCGGCATTGATTCTATCAACACAAGTTTACCTTTGTGATAATCTTCAATAATTCTTTTTGAGAGACTCAAGCCTAACCCCCAACCTCTTTTTTTAGTTGTATATCCGGGACGGAAAACATCTTTTCTGTATTTTTGTTCTATTCCTTTTCCGTTATCTGTAATATCAATACACACTTCATCACCGACTCGTGTGATATTAAATTTTATTATTCCTGTTTCTTTATCAATTGCATCTAAAGCATTTTTCATAAGATTCTCAATAACCCATTCGAATAAATCCTTATTGAGTTTAACTTCAAGATCATCCGGAGAGTCAATTTCAATTTTGATTTTTTTAGTCATTTTCCCGTCAGGGCTTTGTAATGATGGAATTCTCTTTTCAAAATATTCACTTACTCTTTCAATAATTTTTTTAATATTTTCTTTTTCTAGTAAAGGTTGAGAACCGATTTTTGAAAATCTTCCCGCTATCTTGTTTAACTTATCTAAATCATTATTTATTTCATTAGTAATTTCAGTTAATTCTTCGCTGCCGGGTTTCGCACTCTTTAACATTTCAACCCAACCCATAAGTGATGATAAGGGAGTTCCTAACTGATGAGCAGTTTCTCTTGATAATCCAACCCAAATATTACTCTGTTCAGTTTTCTTAATGTATGAAAATCCAATATATCCTAATGATACAAATAAAATTGCTATAATTAATTCAATGTATGGCAATACTTTTAAATCTCTTACTAATTTTGACTCTCCGTAATGAATCACATTGAGGACTATTGTGTCTTGAAGTGTAACAAATATAGGAGGATTATTTTCATCCATTTCTTTTACAAGTTCAAAAAATCTTAATGTGTCTGATTTTGTAAGTTTTTTTGTTGAATCATATTCTACATTTTTAACAAACAGAATATTCTTTTTTTCTCTGTCTGTTGCTATAACCGGAAAATCTATTTGTAATATAATTTCATTGAAAATAAAATCATATTCTCCGGTTTCGTTCCGGTCGTTCGCAAGATATTCAAGTGACTTTGCATATAAATTAACAATTTGTTTTTCTCTTAATTGAATATCTTTCACTATACTTTGTGTGAATAGTAATATTAGAATTGCAATTATTACACCGATAAGAAACAGTGCAATTTTTATGTTAAACGATTTAAATTTATTCATTTAGTCTTAATACAAAATCATTTACAAAATAAGAGAATTCATTTTCAAACACTATTAAAAACACAGTAATAATATTATTGCTTTTTTTGGGATTAATTATTTCCATTATCATTTCTCTTCTAATTGGAAGTGTTAATATTCCCGTATCTGAAATATTCAATATATTTAATTCAGAAAACCACACTTATAAAAAAATTATTCTCGATTTGAGACTTCCAAGAGTTTTAAATGCGGTTTTTATCGGAGCTGCGTTATCTTGTTCCGGTTGTATATTACAATCCTTGCTTAAAAATAATCTTGCCGAACCGGGTTTATTGGGAATTTCTGCCGGTGCCGGATTAGGTGCAATTATTGTTTTCACACTTCCTTTATCTTATACTTTCTTTTTACTCACTCCGGTTTCATTTATTTTTGCTTTATTAGCCACTATGTTGATTTTTTTAATCGCAAACGGTTTTAATAATAAATATACTAACTTTATTTATTCTAATAAAATAATTCTCGCAGGGATTGCAATTAATGCTTTGCTTTCTTCTGTTAATGGATTTCTGATGATAGTTGCAGGTGAAAGTATTACTCAAATTTTATTCTGGCTAAATGGAGGTTTGTCCGGAAGAGGTTGGAATGAATTTTTATATTCATCCCCGTTTATTTTAACCGGAATTATTGTTTCTTTTTTATTGTCAAAAAATTTAAACATACTTTCTCTTGGAAATGAAATGGCAACTTCTCTCGGATTGAACTTAAAATTTATGCAAAGAATTTCTATATTTTTATCATCAGTATTGGCTGCTGCTGCTGTTTCTGTTGCAGGAATTATTTCTTTCGTAGGTCTTATAATTCCTAACATTGGAAGAATGTTAACGGGTGAAGATAATAGATTTGCGATCCCTTGCTCAGTAATTCTCGGAGCAATTTTTCTTGTAATCTCAGATTTAATTGCTCGGACAGTAATATCACCTTCAGAAATTCCGGTGGGGATAGTAACTTCTTTTATTGGAGCACCTGTATTCATTTGGCTCATTCTTAAAAAACAAAAATCTGAATAATTAATTGGTTAAACCATCTTTATATGATACCATCTGTGCTATCGCAACTCCACCAGGCGAAGGTGGAATTGCAGTCATAAGAATTTCAGGTCAGGATTCTTTTAACGTTATTAATAAAATTTTTTTCAGAAATAATAAAAGAATAGATTCTCATTCTATATCAAGTGACGACGCTAACAAAATTATTTATGGGTTTATTTTTGATAATGAAATTTTGATTGATGAAGTTTTAATCTCTGTTTTTAAATCGCCTAATTCATTTACTGGTGAAGATATTATTGAAATTTCTTGTCACGGAGGATTTTTCATCGCTAATAAAATTATTACTCTTCTAAATAAACTCAATATAAGAATCGCAGAACCGGGGGAATTTTCCAAACGTGCTTTCCTTAACGGAAAAATAGATCTCTCACAGGCAGAAGCGATCGCCGATTTAATTACTTCTAAAACTGACGCTTCACATAATGCTTCTCTTGCTCAACTTGAAGGTTCTCTTTCTCAATATGTTAAATCGGTAAGAGAAGATATTATAAAAATTACATCTCTTGTTGAACTTGAACTCGACTTCGCCGAAGAAGATGTTGAGTTTGTAAATAAAAATGAGGTCAAGCAAAAAATCTCAACTGTTATATCAGAATTAATTCGGATTATAAATTCTTACATTAAAGGAAAAATAATTAAGAACGGTGTAAATCTTGTTATTGCCGGTAAACCAAACAGTGGCAAATCATCCTTGTTCAATCTTTTTTTAAATTCTGACAGAGCAATTGTCAGTAATGTTGCAGGGACGACAAGGGATTTCATAGAAGAAAATTTGTTGATAAATGGAGTCTTATTCAAATTGACAGATACTGCGGGTATCAGACTCTCAGATGATCAAATCGAAACAGAAGGTATAAAAAGAAGTTTGGAAAGAATTAAAAATGCCGATCTTGTTCTTTATCTGATGGACTCTTCTGCACCGGATAAAGATTTAATGGACTCATTAAATTATTTTGAAAATTATCTTGATAAAAATAAAACGATTCCGGTTTTTTCAAAATCAGATTTGAAAAAAAATAATTCATCAATTGAAATAAATTCCTATAAAAATAATTATTTAAAAATTTCAATTAATGATAATAAATCAATTGAAAAACTTAAATCCGAAATGATTAATAAATTGAATTTATCTTCAATTTCATCTCAATCAGGTGAACTGATAATTACAAACTTAAGGCATAAACTATGTTTGGAAAATACAGTTAAAGAATTAGAATCCGCTATTCACTCAATTGAAAATAATATGTCAGGAGAATATATCTCTCTTGATTTGAGAAATGCTTTAAACAAATTAGCCGAAATCACAGGTGAATTCACTAATGACGACATCCTAAACTCAATCTTCCTTAATTTTTGCATCGGTAAATAAAAATTAATTTTATCCCCATAATTAAAATCAAAAAATAAGTTTTTGAACTTACGAATTCTTTGTCAGCCATTTTGACAATTCTGTCAGAATGTGAGAATTAAATTTCCGGAAAAACCTCATTTTCCGCCTATTATTAAACTCTCGTTATGGTATGCCGTTTGAATTTATTACTCTCATATAAATATAAAATATTTTTATATAATTAAATTGGAGAATAAAATGAGAATACTAAAATTTAAAAACACATTAAACACACTTGTTTTAATGCTGATTGTTTTATCATTTTCCTCATGCTCAAAATCAAACATCGAGAAGGCAGAAAATGAAAACACAATAAATACTGATGAGCAAATTCAGGAAATTTCTGCTGAAACAAATATTTCTGAATCTGAAGATGATATTTTAAAAACTGATTATAAAGAATTTTATGATCAACTCTCACCTTTTGGTGAATGGATAGAAGTATCGTCTGAAGAAATTAACATTTCTGAAAATTCTTCTCAAAATTCTGAAAACCAATCTTCCCTGAACAGCAATCCGGGAATTATTAAAAAAATTTCTCTCTCAAATTTATTGGGAATAAATGATGCTGTTGCTGCCGATATAAATGTAAGCACATTTTTTGTTTGGAAACCTGCTCCTGATATGGCGGTATCTATATCGGCAGGAACTGAACAACCTGCTTATATCCCTTATTCTAATGGTCAGTGGCTTAATACTGAACAGGGTTGGTATTTCAAAGCACCTACACCTCACGAAGAAATTGTTCACCATTACGGTAGATGGATTAACTCTCCTTCGTTAGGATGGGTTTGGGTGCCGGGTAATGTTTGGGCTCCTGCCTGGGTGGATTGGAGAGTAAATGATAATTACATTGCATGGACTCCGGTTCCTCCGAGCATTAGAATAGTTGCAGGTGAAATACCTCCGGTTTATGTTACTGAATATGATTATGTTGTTGTTGAAAAAAAATATTTCTTTGAACCGGTTATTTATAAATATGCAGTTTATGAACCCGAAACTATCGTCCTTGTAAAATCAATGAAAAGACCTAAGGGTTTAGTCTTAGTGAACAATATGATTATTAACAGAGGACCTGAAATTGAAATTTTTGACCCGGTAATTATTTCTACCGTACCTGTAGTTAAAATTCATAAAGTCAAAGATTTTAAAAAAATCGGATTTAAAGAAAAAGAAATTTATACTTATACTCCTG
>DOWN01000306.1:520-9564 GCA_003519545.1 Bacteroidota bacterium | reverse complement strand
ATTAGACGAATTGCACGAATGATAGTATGTTAAAAATTTAATGTCATCCTGAAAGAGCGTAGCGACTGTAGGATCTATTTTTTATATCAGGGATTCTTCGCCCAAAAAACGGGCTCAGAATGACAGAGGGTTTAGATTGCGGGGCAAGCCCGCAATGACAAAGAACAAATTGTCATCCTGAAGGAGCGGAGCGACTGAAGGATCTATTTTTTATATCAGGGATTCTTCGCCCAAAAAACGGGATCAGAATGACAAGGAGGTGGGGACTCACCACGAATTTTCACGAATTAGACGAATTGCACGAATGATATGGGGGGTGTAATTAAAACGCAGGAGTCCTTTTCAAGAGACTCCTGCGGGAGAGGGATTGGACGAATTGCACGAATGATGGGGGGTGTGATTAAAACGCAGGAGTCCTTTTCAAGAGACTCCTGCGGGAGAGGAGGATGAGGGACATGCCATGGCATGTCCCTACCTAATGTATTTAGATGCGGTGAGTCACACGAATTATTTTTTGTGAACATTGTGATTGATTTTTTTTCATATTGATTTGTGTAATTCGTTTAATTAGTGGAAATTAGTGATGAAGCCTTATAGGGATTCTTCGCCCAAAAGACGGGCTCAGAATGACATTATATATTCCCTCAGAATGACATGGAGATTTTGTATTTTAACGCCGAAATCAAATTGGATATATTTCAGAAAGTTTTTTTAGTGTCTTTATTCCGATGATTCCGTCGGGAGTTAGTCCGTTTTCTTTTTGGAATTTTTTTATTTCTTTATTCACCTCATTTCGAAGTTGCTCCTGTGCTGAAACTGGTATCAATTGTATATGTGCCTCTTCCCAACTTAGTCTGACCAATCCTTCATCTCTGAAACATTTATGCAGATGTTTATAATCTCCTGAATAGGAAAATTTTCCGTTAATTCTGAATGCACAATCAGCGGCAATTCCGAAATGATGCATTCCGTTTTGTCTTATCTTGCTTACTCCGGCTGTGAAATATTTTTGCTGCAAGATGTTTGATCTGTAAGTTTCATAAATCAGAACTTCAACGTCGGGATATTTTTCATTGAATTTATTTATTGCCCGCTCGAGTTTGCCTCTAAAGTCCGGTAAAAGCAAATCCATTTTTTTTACCGGGGATGAATTTCTATAATCTTTTGAGGGGGCAATTTTTGTAATGAAGTGTGTTGCTATTTGTTTATTCATATTGGTTGTATTTTTTATTGTTTTAGTTGAAAAAGAATAATAAACGCAGGAGTCCTTTTCAGAAGACTCCTGCGGGAGAGGCGGATGAGGGACATGCCGTGGCATGTCCCTACTCAGAATGACAGGGCTTTGAGATTGCGGGGCAAGCCCGCAATGACAAATTGCTTCCCTCAGAATGACAATATGTATTCCCTCCAGAATGACAGTTTAATCACACATCAATATTTTATATTTCCATTGTCGAAATCTCTTGCGAGGACGCCGAGGATTGCAAGCACTGCGGCTGTGATTATTGCTTCTGTCTGAAAGCCTTGACCTGAAATTACAGGGATTAATGCAACGGATATTGCACCGATAAGTCCTGTCATTGTTGTTTTCCAGTTTTTCATTTTGTTTCCTTTCATTAATTTTTTTTAATTAGGTTTTTTAAAAAAATTTTTAAAATTTTGTTTTGCAAAAAAGTTTTCGATAACGATTACAAAAAAGTTTTGTAAAACGAATTGCAAAAAAGTTTACAAATAATTTTTTGAAAAATTGTTAAGACTCTAATTTGTCTTTTTAAATTTTTCTTCTGAATTGTGAAAGAACGAGGTCATGAGAAACCGATATGAAAGACCATTGATTAGACGATATAGTTTTATAACTAATTCCCAGTCTTGAGAGGTTTTCGTAATTGCTATAATGAAATTTCATAGCGGATTTCTCATAACAAACATTTTTTAATATAGCCGGCAATGTTGCTGAGGTATATCCCGGTGTATATATTAATTTTATATTTTTATTTCCTTCGGGAAAAATATTTCCGTTTGTCAGTTTTATAACTGAGGGTTGAATTATATAATATTGACCTTCAAGTGTATCTCCTTCAATTAAATTTTTCCATTCTGAATCATTGTTCAGAAACTGTATGTTTGCGGGATTATTACCAATTTCTATTACAGGAAAATTTTTTGTGAATATAAAGTTCGTTCCGTAACCGCTGTGGTATTCAGTTTTCTCAGGAGTAATTATGTTTAAATCATCATCAAGTGTTACGAGGTCTCTGTTTGTATATATATTCATCTCGGAGACTGATGCGAGAATGCAATGCTTAAGAATGTCTTCATAACCGTCCGGCAAAATGTCGGGAAGATTAAGATAAGTTTTCAGTTCATTTACGGAGATCATCTTTTTTATTTTTAGTTATTTATAAATTGTAAAAGCCAGTTATTATAATTTTCTGACAAAACTGAATCGACACTTAAATCGCATTGAATCAGAATTGATTTTTTTATGTTCAGTGTGTCATTTACCATTATATATTTATAGTTCACGTTATATATAGTATCAGCACAGAGTGATTGTGTTGAATCAAAATCAGCAGGCAATTTTGAAAGAATTAAAATTGAATCTCCCTGAATTTTTTGATTTTTGTTTTGTTCATTTAAATTTTCAGTTGTGGAAAATGAAAACGAACCATTGAATAAAAAAATTGAAATAATAAAAATTGATGCGATAAATAAATTTTCTCTTTTCATTGTTGTTGGTGTTAATTATTGTAAAATGGAATTTTATAATTAGTGCCTGAAATATTGAGAATTATAAATCCTTCGGGATTATCCGGGAGCGTTCTCGAGCCGGAGGTGGCAGAAGTGGAAGTGGTTATATCCATTCTGATGTCTCCGTTTATATATAATGACTGGGGAACGTCTGCAGTGGTGCCTATGCTAACAGTGCCGTCTGCGTTTAATCTTAGTCTGGTTGTTCTGTTAGATCCAATATTCAAGTGTGAGTAAATTCCTGAGTTATACCAGTTCATAAATGATGCACTTCCCGCAGACTGATCCATCTGGATTCTTATTCCGGATTGATTATCGAGCATTCCACCAACCCATAATGTTTGCTGTCCTTCGTTTCCGGTTGTTGCTTTCATATTCTGACCGGTAAAAACGATTTGGTTTCTTATACTGTCTCTGTATATAGATGAAAAGTTTGAGGATGTGAAAACCTCCGGTCTATAGAAATGAAGTGTGTCGAAAATTTTTATTGAGTTTAAAAATTTTATATAAGTTGTGAATGTATTAGTGTCTGATTTGACGGCAAAGAGTGAGTCGTTGTTTTGTGAATTGTGATCATAATAAAGAGATGCGTATATACCTCCGGGATTTACTCCAAGGTAAGTGATTTTATTTTTTACGAATCTGATTTTTCCATCGGTGGATGACCCTGCGAATTCCCAGAGGGTTGTGTCAATCCCTGAGTTAACATTGAGTATGTTAAAGGAAATGAGTGAGCCGGGAGGTATGGAATATAAACTTTCGGTATTTGTGAGTTCCCTGCTGATGCCGTCTGTTGATGAAAACGATGGTGCATATTGTGCTTGGGAATAATGGGTTAGAAGAATCAGGTATGTTAGTATTAAGAATGTTTTTTTCATAATTGGTTTTTGGGTTTTGGGTATAGTTTTAATGAGTGGTAATTTAAAAAAACTTTCACCACGAATTAACACGAATTGTACGAATTACACGAATGGGGGTGTTGGTTATTAAATCGCAGGAGTCCCTTTCAGGAGACTCCTGCGGGAGAGTGTGTTTATTGTCAAGGAACGAATTGTCATCCTGAAGGAGCGAAGCGACTGAAGGATCTCGGGTTTTATATTATCCATTAAGGGATTCTTTCCCGATAAATCGGGACAGGCTGGTCGCAGGCTCCCTCAGAATGACAGGGTACTGTTCAGGGATTCTTCGCCCGATAAATCGGGACAGGCTGGTCGCAAGCTCCCTCAGAATGACAGGGGTGGTTTAGATTGCGGGTCAAGCCCGCAATGACAAAGAACGAATGAGATTCTTCTCCCGATAAATCGGGATCAGAATGGTAGTAGTGGTTTACAATCGAGCAAATGTTTATGCGGTTTTGATTACTGTTAATGCTTCAGGGAATGTGAACTTCATATCAAAACTCACATTAAAGTTTAATCCTACCAATCCTTGTTGCCACAGGTTAAGAAAATTTCCGCTTCCGATATCTACTGTTGCTTCTTTTGAGTAATCAATCGTTAATGAATTTCTTTCACCGATAACAAGATATGATAAATCACCAAAACCGATAAACGATCTGTCTGCTGCTGACTCACTCATTGCATAACATCCGTCAGTAAGTTCAACAGGGTAACCTTCAAGCATCATTTCTTTTCTGTCATCAGGAGAGAGGACATATTCAGATGAACCGGAGTATTTTAATTTTTTGATTAATCCCCATACTGATCTGCTCATATAAAATTTAGAGTTATCAAGTGAATGAGAAGGAACGGAGACAGTTGCATCAATTAAATTATCATAAGTGAGAGAAGAAAAAGCAGCACCGGAGGTTTCAATTTCAGTAGCACCGATGGATGGAGTTAATAAACCGTTAATCGGTGAGAGACCTCTGAATGCACAGTTATCTTCATTGATAGAAATAATTTTAGCGGCTGTGTTTGAAACGAATGAGAATAAATCAAATGCTTCATCTTCGAGAAGTTGTTTACTGAAAATTACAATAAATCCGCCATCTTTTCTTGCGAGGGTGACTTGAGAAAATCCGGGATTGCTGATAGGTTTTAATCCGCCTTCTGAAACAAATGAGAAAGTCGGAAGAGTTGTGAGTTTTGGAAGTTTGAGTTCTTCTCTGGACATTTTAACAACAGTTGCGTTTCTTCTTGCTACGCCTGCAAGAGCAACATTTTCATAAATCTTTTTTCCGAATTCTTCAGGCACAAGAAATCCACCGGCTGAGTTTGTAGATTCGTTCAGATAATTTTTTACCGCATCGGGCATAAGGTCAGGTCTGTTATAGACAATTGATTTAAGAAAAGTTCTGAACTCTTTGACTACTGGGTTTTGTTTGTTTCTTTCACTTCTATAATCTCTCAACGGATCGGAATGTTTAGTATAAGAATTCATAACAGTTTTCATTTCTGAAATTGCTTTTTGAATTTCTTCAGTTACATTTTTATTATCCTGAACAGTAATGACATCAGGTTCAGTTTGTAAAGATTTTTGTGACGAAACTTCGGTTGATTTATTTTTTCCGAGATCGTCAAGGGTTTTTAAATTTTCCATTTGGATTTCCTTTTTGTTTAGTTGATTTATTATTTTAAATTATTGATTTATAAAACAATCAAATATTTTTGGTTTATTATTTTTTTATAAAAGTGAATTTAATTTTTTCACAAGTTTGTTTTCAAATTTAGAAATTTCATCAAGAGTAATTTTTCTGATTAAGTCTGTATCGGGAGATAAGCCGTAATCTGGCAGAGATTTTATCAGCAGATTTATACACTCGGGATTTGCGGGTATAGGCACGGAACTATATTCAAGAAGTTTCCAATTATTGACAAAAAAAATACCGTCTTTTAAAACAGGAGGTTCCGAATATGAAAAGCCAATGCTCCAACTGTTGAGAAAACCTTCAGCGTTCAACCTGAAAATTTCTTTTGCAAATTCTGATGTATCAAAAATTGTTTTGGCGATAATTCCTTTGCCGGTGATTTCGATAAATTCATTTCTACCGATTGGCAAGTCTCTTGATCTGTGAGAAAAAAAGACAACAGGATTTTTTGTGTATTCAGAATAGTCACATCCTTCGGGATTCATCACTTCTCCTGACCTGTCAGGATGAGGTGTGGAGATATAATGAATTATAGAATTTTCTTTTTCGTCAACTGTTTTTTCTGTTACTGTAATTTGTTTGTAATTCATATTATTAATTTTATTTTGGTTCATTATTTTTTTCAAAACCTTCGAGTTCTCTAATTTCATTTACAGATGCGATGTCATATTTTCTGTAAATTTCATAACTTTGCAATTGCAGTGATCTATCTACTTCAAACTCATACTCCATCACCATTTTGAAATCATTGTCTTCATAATTTTCACGGATAAAAATATTAAGTTTGCTCTCGATACAGAGACGTGCGAAGGGTTTAATGGTGAAGTCATTAAAAACTTTTATTGCTTCTTTAGCATTTGCATAGTTGACATCATTTGATAAGCCGAGAATAGTTTTTGGAACTCGGAGAATTGCAAGAATTTCATCTCTAATAAATTCACGCGATGGAATAATGGAGACATCCTTTGGGTTTATTTTGTATGGTTTTGCTTTCATACCGGAATCAAGCAGAATCGTGCGTGAGGAATTTTTATATCCGGCATACCGGCTTTCTATTTCGCTACTCATTCGCGAGTATTGTTCATCTGTTAACTGTTTATCAGTTTCGAGGATGAGTCCAAGAGATGCATCATTTTCATAAAAATTTTTCTGATATAAATTCTGATAGAAATCAATATCGAGTGTGAAATTGAAAGCGGAGACGAGCGACCTGCCCATTAAATTTGAAGCCGGGTTAGGAATTAAAAAATGTATAACATCATCAGAAGGAATTTTATAAGTCTTGTTACCTTCTCTGTATTCATACGCGATGATTTTTCTTTTATCATCTGAAAAAACGGGGGTAGTATTTGGGAAGGGTAGAAAATAAAAAGAGACGGGAAGGTGCTTTTGGGATTTGGAATCCTTTTTACCTCCTCCTGTGGTGGAGGAGGAGGGAGGAAGGATTTCTGATGTGTTGTTACCGGAAGGAAAATTTTTTTCTCTTTCGATAAGCAGGTATGCATTACCGAATAAATCAAGAGAGACAGAAATCAGATATAATAAATTTTCAAAAGACTGATTGATGGAGTTTGGTTTATTTATAAGATCGAGAAAGGGGTGTTCAAAAATTTCATCATAGCCGCCTTTTTTTCCTCTGAGATATTTATAAAGATAAATTCTTGCTTTGGAAATATTTTCTGCTCTTGCAGTAATAGCGGAGTGAGCATAGGATTTAAAATAATCGGCGGAGGTGTTATTTGTGTTGCCTGCTGAGGATAAGGGTTTCCACGTATTGTCAATATAAGACTTTTGGTAAGATTCCGTGAGGGATTGGTTTTTATAGGTGGTGGAATTATTTCCGAACAGTGAGTTGATGAAATTTTTAAATTTATTTTTCATTTGTAATTTGTAAAATATTTTCAGTTTAAATTTTTTGTTATGAAAGAAAAACATTCACAACAAATACTTTACAAAAATGCAAAGTATAATTTAAATTTCTGTGGGAAGAAGAAGATTTTTAAAAAGTCGAAATGTATTGACAGGTGCGGAAAATAATTAATTTCATTTTTGTATCGCTGAAAATTTGTTTAACCTGTAAAATTATCATTTCAGAGTAATGTATTTTTTGCCATTTTTACAGATGAGGAATAATGAAAGATTTTAAAATTCTAAAAATAATTTTGCTTGTAGTATCGGTATTGGTATTTATATTTGCGTGTTCACTGCCGGTATATTACTCGGAATACGGAAATGAGTATAGCGGATTTTCAGCGTTGATTGTCGGCTGGGTTCAGTTTTTTCATAACCCGGTGATTTTTGTTGCATGGTTTGCTAATATATTTTATTTTATTTCTCTGATATGCGGATTTTTCAGAAAACTATATGTGATGAATATATTGATAATAGTTGTCGGATTGTTTTTATCATTATTATTTTTCTTGCCGGAAAGTTTTATGACAGATGAAGGAGGCACAATTTCAGATGTGAGGACAGGATTTGGAGTTTACGTTTGGATATTTGCATTTTTTCTGATGATGATAAGGGGAATGTTACCGTTCACTACGACTGAAGCAGTGTTTAAAGAAAAGCAGAAAGAAATCTCAGTTGATGATTTTAAGTAAGCGGAGATTTGAGGAGAGGAGGGATATATATTCTTTTTTAGAATTTTTATTCAAAAAACTTGATGTAATTTTATCAAACAATTTCTCTTTATTTTTTGAATAAATTTTTAAAGAATTGGTTATTTGAATTTCAGTTAATCCCAAGTTTTTCCCAAATTCATTGATATCATTTATTGTCAGATTTTTTTTCTTCCCGTTAATTGTTAAAGCACATTCTTCCGGATCTAAATTTTTTAATATCAGTTTTGTTGAAAGTAAATCGTAAGCAGGAGTAAGTTTTACAACATCGTTTACATTCATTAACGAATAATTTTTCAAGTGCATATCGGCATTACCCGTAATGAATGAAAAAAGTACAGTATCAAAAAAAATTCCTTTATCAATTTTTGGATAAGTTGAGAATTTATCAATTGTTTTTCCAATTTTCTCATTTGAAGATTTATACTTTCTTTCAGTTAAAGTTTCTGTCAATTGACACATATCTTCAACAGGAATTTTTTCTTTCCCTTTTCTATCAAATCTTTTTGTTAAAAAAGCGAGATTACCGGAATTTAATCTGACAAGGCAATGCTTTGCAGTTTTAATTCCGCATATTTCTGCAAGATGCATAGTAAGGTCTTCATTTTCAGGTACTTGTTCATATTGCACTGATTGAGTTTTTAGAATATAATTACCGGTTGATTCTAAAATTCTAAATAAAGTTCTTTTTGGATTTCTTTCATTTTGAATTTTATTCTGTTTTTCTTTTAGAATATCCAATAAAATTTTTGGCTGTACGCCTGTAACCGAAAATTGTTTATTGATCATTTCTAATGCCGTTTTATCAAGATTAGATTCATCAATATCAAAAACGGGTGGAATTTCCGAATTGAAAAATTTTTTTAGACAGACTTTATGATAATCTTTTTCTGAATCAGATAATTTATTGTAACAAATTAAACAGTTATTTTTCATTCTTCAATTTTTTGCGGTATAATGCTTACAGCCCCAATATTATCTTTACAACATTTTAAAAGTAATTCCATTCTGTCTTTTTCATTCAATTTCCAGTTTTCAATTGCTATATCTAAAAGCCATCCTTCCGGTATCAATCCATCAAA
>DOWN01000306.1:0-394 GCA_003519545.1 Bacteroidota bacterium | reverse complement strand
TCCTTCCGGTATCAATCCATCAAAGAAAGGGAAAATATTTTTTGAATGAAAAGGATTTTTTTCAAATGGCATGGTAAGACTTATAGGTTCGGAATCTGTTAAATTTAAATAATCGTCAAAATATTTAAATTCAAAACCATTTTCAGTTTCTGATATTTCTCCTGCAAGATTATCTTTATAATATACAAAACCTTTTTTAATCATTAACTGGTTTTTTGTTTTTCGATTTGTGCTGCATCTTTTAAAGGGATTAATTTTGCATTCAACATACTCAGTATATCTAATACTTTTTTTAATTGTAAGTTGGTTTTACCCTGTTCCAGTGACCTTAAAAAAGCTAACCCAACCCCTGTTCTTCTCGCAAATTCAGCTTGTGTAAAATTTAGTTTTTTTC
>DOWN01000100.1:344-4747 GCA_003519545.1 Bacteroidota bacterium | reverse complement strand
GGATAAAATATTTTAGTAATATCTGCCAAAATATTATAAAAATTATTATTGTAAAAATCTTTCAGTAACATTGTTGAATTGATTTATTTATCCTGCGTAAGATAGCGGGTTTCCAGTTTTGTATTTTAAATAATTTAATTTCTGATTAATTATTTGCCTGATGTGCAAATAATCATGTGCAGCCCAGTTATAATAAAAATATTCTGCCGTTACTTCACCAAAAATTTTATGATTAATTGAATTTTTCCAATTGGGATTTTTTAATGATTCGACAAACTTTATTGAATTATTCCTTTCTTCAATAAAATTTTCTAAAACTTCTTTGAAATTTTTCTCGGAATATTTCCTTGATTTAACCCATCCTTGAGGATCAATTGGCGGTAGTTCCTTTTCCGGATTATTGAGAATTATATCTGTTCTTTGTCTGAAATCTTCTCTTTCTTCATCATATAAGTGGCAAACTATCTCAAGTAAATTCCATTTATCTTCGGCAGGTTTCCAGTAAATTAATTCTTCGGATAAATCAGATAATAAATTTATATAAACTTCTTTGTTTCTTTTTAATTCATTTAATATGTATTCTTTATCCATAATTAAACAAAATAAAAAAATATTTTATTGATTATAACCGAATCTTTTTAACATTCTTGCATGTTCACATAAAGCATTAAAAAATCCGCCGTATTCATTGTAAGGTATTCCATACTCCTCAGCAGTATTCTTTATAATCGGTGCAATTTTTCTGTAATGAATATGGCAAATGTTTGGAAACAAATGATGTTCAATCTGAAAATTCAGACCTCCAATAAACCATGATAAAAATCTGTTCGTCTGTGAAAAATTTGCAGTGTTGTAAAACTGATGCACTGCCCAGTTATGTTCATGCACTAAATCTTCATCTGCCATTTTATAATCTGACGACGGCATTATATGTGCACATTGAAAAACGCAGGCGAGAAATAATCCTGATGCAAGATGCATACTATAAAAAAACAAAATTGTCATCCACCACGGAATTGGCAATATTATAATCGGTAATACAAGAAATAAAAATAAATATAATGCCTTAAAGAATATTAACTCAATAAAGGCAAAAAGAAAATTACGCTTTTGTGATTTTAATAATCCCTGTTTGTAATATGAAAATAACTGAACAAAATCTTTTCCTAAAAGCCAGTATATAGTCATCTGTGCGTATATAAACCAACCATATAAATGCTGAAATCGATGGAAAAATAATTTTTTCTGATGAGGTGCTAATCGCATTAAAAATCCTGAACCTATATCATCATCGTGACCGTTTATATTTGTATAAGTATGGTGTAAAACGTTATGCTGAATTCTCCAGTTTAAAGAATTACCTCCGATAATATTTATGAGATAACTCAATACACTGTTTACCTTTGGATTTCTTGAGTATGATCCGTGATTAGCGTCGTGCATCACTGATAATCCAATACCTGACATACCTGCACTCATTAATATAAACATTGCAAATATTATAAATGGACTGGATATTAATCCGCTGATTAAAAAACCATAAGGGATAAAATATAAACAAATCATAAATATGGTTTTAAAAACCATTTCCTTGTTACCGTGCCGTTCTAATTTCTTCTCGTCAAAATAATCTTTTACTCTTTTTCTTAATATTGATGGTATGTTCGGATTTACCGGATTCGAAAATTTTATTGCCTTAAAACTCATTAATTAAAATTCCTTGAATAATTTTTTGATTTAGTTTTATTTTTCTTTCGGTTTGAAAATTTGTTTGAATCGTTTTGTTTATTCTTAAATGAAAAATCAGAATTTCTTCTTCTTTCAAATCTTTTATTAAATCTGCCTCTGTCATTTCGTTCATAACCTGAATATTCTTTCTCTTGTATCTTAATTTCGTTTATCGGTTTCTTATCCTCATCGTCAATAATCTTTAATAACGCAGCAGCAAATTCTGATAGTGTAACATCATCGGTTAAATAATAATTCAAATCATTAATATAATTATTAAGATTTCCACCTGTTATTTCTTTCTTAATTTTTTCGGAAAGTTTTAACTTCCTTGAACTCTCTATGTCTGTTGCAGATGGCACATCTTTACGCATAATTTTAGCGTTCGTATATCTCTTTATATCCTTCAGTTTATAAATCTCATTTGCAGTGACGAAACTAATCGAAATCCCTTTCTTTCCGGCTCTTCCCGTTCTTCCAATTCTGTGTACATAATATTCTTCATCTTGAGGAAAATCGTAGTTTATTACTGCGTCTATATCATCCACATCTAAACCTCTTGCCGCAACATCGGTTGCTATCAGTATGTCAATATTTCCGGTTTTGAATTTTTTCATCACTTTATCCCGGACATTTTGCCTCATATCGCCATGCAATGCATCTGCAATATATCCTCTTGCATTTAAATGTTCAACTAAATTATCTACCTGCCTTTTTGTATTACAAAATATTAAGGTAAGTTTAAACTGATATAAATCTATAAACCTGCATAATACTTCAAGTTTATCTCTTTCTCTAGTTTCAACATAAATTTGTTCTATTAATGGAACTGTTAATTCTTTATGCTGAATTTTTACTTCAACCGGATTATTTTGAAATCTTTTTGTCAGTTTTAATATTGCAGGTGCCATTGTGGCAGAGAATAAAACTGTTTGTCTCATTTCAGGAACACTTGTAAGTATATCTTCAATTGATTCTCTGAAACCCATATTTAACATTTCGTCTGCCTCGTCAAGAACTACAAGGTTAATATGGCTTAAATCAAGTGAACCCCTGTCTAAATGATCCTGGATTCTCCCGGGAGTTCCAATTATAACATTTACACCTGATTTCAAACTTTTTAACTGTCGGTCAATTGACTGACCACCATAAATTGCAAGTATTCTTATGTCTTTTGTATATTTTGCAAGGTGAGTTAAATCTTCTGCAACCTGAATTGCTAATTCACGCGTCGGGCATAATACTATCGCCTGAGGTGATTTTAATGCTGGATTAATTTTTTCGATTAGCGGAATTCCAAATGCCGCCGTCTTACCCGTGCCTGTTTGGGCAAGACCCAATACATCTTCTCCGTTTAATAAAACGGGAATGGCTTGTGCCTGTATTGGTGTTGGCTGTTCATAACCTATTTCCGAGATGGCTTTTAAAACCTGTCCTGAAATATCGAGATCTTTGAATAGCACAGACTCATCGTTGTATCTTTTTGTCATATCGTATAAGATACCGATTTTTTAATTCAATAAAACTGCACTAATATCCCTCATTTCATTTAAAAAACATCCAAAAATCAATAAAAATTAACTTTCATATCTTTAAAGTTTATCAACATATTATCAAACTGCTTAATATAATCCTGACCTAAATTACCAAACATTTTCTTTTTATCATCCTTTATAATTTCCTTTATTAATGAAATATCTTCTAAATCTCCTTTGGAGTTTCCTATTGAGAATTTTAACTTATCAATCTTGTATCCTTTGAATACTTTTTCTCCTCCGGCACCTCCAAACTTAACTTCAGTAACTTCATAATTTTTCTCAACAAAAGTTTTATATTTTTCATAAAACGGATAATATAGAAGAGTTTGTCTTGCTCCGGTATCAAATGTAAAATCAAGTGAATCGTTATTGTAAATCACTTCAATCACAGGGGTAAATCCATCAAGTAATAAATTTTGAAATTCCGATGAATTTGAAACTTTACTTATATTCATATATCCGTCTTTATTTATTATTAATTCACCGAGATCTTTAATTAAAGGTAAACCAATTATTCCGGATATTTTATAAATTCCACCTCCGAATGATAATGTCTCATCAGGTAAAACAAGAAATAATACATTTTTACACAAAACATCTTGAATGTAAAATTCTTCAGCATAAGAAAGTTCTCCGTCAACTTTTATCCCCGTTATGGTTCCTACTTTTATTTTTCCTTTGACAAATTTCATTTTTAATTTTTCCGCTGTGGATTTTGTAACCGTGCTGAAATTCGCTCCTGTATCAAACACAAATTCAGAATCTTCATTGTTCGATTTTACTTTTATATTCATTAATCCCGCAATGTCTTTTGTGTAGTTAATTTTTTTCGTTCCTGTATATATAATTTCCTGTGGTTGTGTTTCGGAAAAACCCTTCCAGATTATCTGTGAGTTTTCAACTTCTTCCTTATCTTTTGGTAGTATTTTATCTGAATAATTTTTTAAATAATAATCAGTTATCTCTGAAGCGGATTTATAATCATACAAGTGAACATAATTATTTACCATACTTAAAAGTATAGATTTAATCTTATTATAATCTAAATTCCCTGAATTTTGAAATTTTTTTAAAATCTCATTTGATTTCTCAGGTTTATTCTGCAAACTTAATATCAAACCTTTTAAAATATCTGAT
>DOWN01000100.1:0-211 GCA_003519545.1 Bacteroidota bacterium | reverse complement strand
TCAAACCTTTTAAAATATCTGATTCCTTCTCATCAAAAGATTTTTCGTGTAGATTATAAAACTTAATCAATTCAAAATACTTCTCATTTTCATAAAGTGAAAATGCAGTTTCAAAATTTGTTTGTGCCGGCATAGATGTAACAATTAATAAGTTTAAAATTATAAAATATAATTTTTTCATTGTTTATGTTTTTTCTATAAAATTAATGAG
>DOWN01000343.1:8493-12376 GCA_003519545.1 Bacteroidota bacterium | reverse complement strand
TATTACTATTTATAAATTATGATTTATCATATTTTTGAATAATTAACTTTAAAACTGTTTGGAAATATATACTCTCTTTTTACTGATTTCTCTCGCTTTTCTTTTTTCATATCTAGGAAATTTATTTTTTATTAACTACCTGAATAAAAAGAAAGTTTTAGACCTTCCAAATCATAGATCATCTCATAAAATACCAACACCTCGTGGTGGTGGAATTCCAATGTTGTTATCTTTTTTTATAGTTTCTTTCATCGCATATCTTTTTAATACTTTCGAGTTTGATATACACTTTTATATCGGGCTGTTTATAATTTTTATTATGGGTTCTTTTGAAGATTTTAAACCGATGTCCGTTAAATTAAGATTGTTTATACAAATTTTAGTTTCCATTTATATAATTATTATTAAATCACCGTTTTTAACCTTTCCTTTACCTGAACCATTTAATTTCAATCTTAACTATTATATCGCTTTTATCTTAAATATAATTTGGATTGTTGGAGTAATAAATATTTATAATTTTCTTGATGGAATTGATGGTTACGCAGGTCTTCAAGGAATAATTGTTTGTATTTCTTCTTTATTACTTTTCAGCCCTAACGAAAATTCAATTACTATTTATATATTATTGTTTACTTTATTCGGTTTTATGTTTGTAAATTTTCCTCCTGCAAAAATCTTTATGGGTGATGCGGGTGCTTACGGGTTAGGTTTTATTTTTGCAGTTTTACCATATTATATTTTTGAAAATTATTCAACCGGTGTCTTTACTGTCTCAATGTTCTTATGGTTTTTTCTTGCTGATAGTTTATATACAATAATCAGAAGACTTAAAAGAAAAGAAAAAATTTTTGACGCTCATAGATCTCATCTTTATCAAAGATTAAATATTTTAGGTTGGAGCCATAAAAAAATAAATTTATTTATTATTCCATTAATGATTTTATTATCGGGAATTCAGATTATAAATTCATATTTCAACTATAAATTCAATTTATTAGTCTTTATTGTTGCAGTTATAATATTTTTTATATTTGCTGCCATCGTCATTAAACTGGAAAAAATAAATAATCCACAAATTTAATTACTTCATTAACAACATCTTCTTACCCCGTATAAACTCATTCGTTTGTAATACATAAAAATAAACTCCACTCGGATAGTTCGCCATATTTATCTTGAAACTGTGACTTCCTGCTTGTTTAAATTCTCCGTCGTATATACTCATCACCTCTTGCCCTATAACATTATAAATTTTTAACTTCACATTTCCCGCTATTGGCAAATTAAATTTAATCTCCGTCTCAGGATTGAATGGATTCGGTCTGTTCTGAAACAATTCATAACTGCTCGCAACCTCCGAAATTATATTTTCATTATTCACCAATGTTGGAATTCCGCTGTAAAATCCTTTTTCTGTTGAAACATAAACTTTACCGTTTGATGATATTCCCGCTTCATAAAGAAACTGATAATCTCCCGGTAGCCCACTGTTATTAACAGCATACCAGTTTATACCGGTATTTGTTGTCCCAAACAATCTGTTATTATTCGGATTAATTGAATAAATCCTGGAAGTTATTCCCGGTTGAATTAAAAAATCATATACCTGTGGATTCGGAAATAAATAATTATAATTTCTTGTCCAGGTATCACCCCTGTTTGTTGACTCATAAAAACTTAATGCACCTACAAATAATTTTCCCGTCGCATCCACTTGTGCATCATATATTATTTCATTCCCCTGCAATGGCAAACTCAATAACGTCCAGTTCACTCCTGAATTTGTTGACCTGTATAGAAGTAAATTATTAAATGTATCCGGAAAATAATACATCACTCCGGGTTCTGAATTGCTCAGTCTTAAATTCCAAAAATTTGTCGCATTAGGTAATGTTATCAATCCCCACGATGTCCCTCCATTGGTTGTCCTTATTAATTGCACAGACGTTCCGGAAAATCCCTTCACGTAAATTAAATTTTCATTATCCGGTCTCAAATATATTTCCTGCACTGCATCAACAGAACCAATTAATGTATTAACAAAATCCGTCCCTCCGTTTGAACTGTATGATAAACTTGAAAAGTTTGCAATGTAAACTTTATTAGGATCTGCAGGACTTATCGCAAGTGCATCAGGATAAAATCCTCCCGTACCTTGAATAATCGTCCAGTTCATTCCGCCATCCACTGTCTTATAATAAGCAACTCCATCCCACGTATATACAATGTTTTCCGTAATCGGCTTTATACCCTGACCTGCTATATTTTCATATCCAACTGATTTAAAAAATAATCCGCCGTTGTTACTTCTCATCATTCCCGCAAATGCCGTCCCAAGATAAATCTTTCCGTCATTTACTGGTTTTATATCCACCATTGAAAGTGCATTGCCAAATGTTGATATAAATGATTGTCCGCCGTTTGTTGATCTGAAAAAACTTTTCGGTTCAAATGTAAACCAACTTATTAAATATACATTATTCCCATTCTGCCAGTCTATTTTGATTGACTTCGGTCTTGATGTCTGATTATTTTTATATACTGAATAAGAGTTTCCTCCGTTTGTTGAAACGTAAACTGAATCTGAAGCAGTAAGAATTAATCTTTGTGAGTTATTCGGATCAACTGTTCCCGCCATGTAAAAAGCAGGTATCGCACTGAACTTTATTCTCTGCCAAGTCGCACCTCGGTTAGTGCTTTTATTTAACCAGCCATTTTCACTTAAACTGTAAATAATCTGATCATTATTTCTGTCAACAAAAAGTTGTTTATACTCACCGTAAATCCCCGCTGAATCATCCACTATATTCCAGTTCACTCCGAAATCTGTCGTCCTTTCAATTCTGTTACTCGCTGATATTGAATAGACAACCGTATTAATTCCCGGACTATGTATCATCTGTTTTGAATTAACCGCCGTAATTAATTGCCATGTCTCGCCTTCGTCAAGTGACCTTTCTTTATTCGTTATCACAAAACTGTTATTTAACTGTGACATCGAAATCCTGTCCACATTTGTTCCGCTCATCTTTCTCCAGTTAACTCCCGCATTTGTTGTCTTATAAATTCCCGTCGTGCTCGCTATATATACTAAATTTGGATTTGTAAATGATATGTCAAAATCATTTATCTGACCTTTGTATGGTCCATCACTTATTGTCCAGACTTGTGCATTTAAATTGGAAATAAAAAATAATGAAACTACAAAAATGCTGAGGGTATATTTGAATTTTTTCAAATTTTTAGTTTTTTTATTTTTATTTATTGACATATTTGTACAAAAATAAACAGAATTATTAATATTAAATATCAAAATAAATAGTTATTTTTAATATTAATTAGCCGTTTTCTGAATAATATCATTCACATAGAATCAATTCTTAAACTCGCAGAGGAGAAATTAAGTTCTAATCCTGATGAAGCATTGGATTTATCAAATCAGGCTTTGACTGAATCTGAAAAAATTGGTTTTTATAAAGGAATTGCCGAAAGTATTTTAATTTCAGGATATTATTACCTCAATCACTCAGACGCGAACAAAGCAATTTTATCTTTTAAATACGCCGAAAATATTTTAGATAAGTTCGAGGATGATACTTTAAAATCTAAAATCTATCATAATTATGGTTTGGCTTATTATGAGATCTCAAATTTTAAATTATCTCTCGAAAAAAATATAAAGGCTTTAAATCTCAGAAAAAAATTAAACGATGAACTCGGAATGGCTCAGTCTTATAATAATCTCGGGTTAATTTATTCCAATTTGGGAAATCTCGATGTATCCGTTGATTATTATTCTAAAAGTCTTGCCATTAAAGAAAAATATAATGATGAAAAAGGAATTCTTAATAGTCTCGGAAATATTGCCGCTATATACTAC
>DOWN01000343.1:6977-8435 GCA_003519545.1 Bacteroidota bacterium | reverse complement strand
GCTATATACTATTATCTGAAAAATTTTGATCTCTCTATAATTTATGGTAATAAAATTGTTGAACTTGCAAGAAAAACTGATAACAAAAAATTGTTGTCAAAAACTTTAAGCAACCTGTCAGCAAATTATGGTGCTAAAGGTAACTATGATAAGGCTAAAGAACTCATTGAAGAATCTATGCAGATTGATATTGAAATAGGGGATAGATTTATGTATCTAATAGCAAAATCTAATTATGCTGATCTGTATTATAATTTAGGTGATTTCAATCGTGCTGAAAAAGAAGCACTTGAGTGTTATAACGGCTCTAAAGAAATTAATGCTCTCAAAACTCTCGCCTATGCTACAACAATTTTAGCCAGAGTAAAATTTAAACAAAAAGATTACGACCAAAGTATTAAATATCATCTCGAAGCAATTGAATATGAAAAAGAACTCGGATTTGAATCTGAAATGGAAGAAACTTATTCTATTCTTTCTGATGTGTATTTTGAAAAAGGTGATGTAGAAAATTCTCTCAAATATCTGCGTCTATATAGAGAACTCAGTGAGAAAATTCAAAAAAATGATAAACAACAAAAAGCAGATTCTATTTTAATACAGTTTGAAGTTGAGAAGAATACTAAAGAATTTGATATATTAAATCAAAAGAACATTCAACTTACTGAACTTACTGAAAAACTTAATGAAGTTATAAGAGAAACAAATGATTTCGTATCTTTCCTTTCCCACGATCTCAGAGAACCTCTTGCGAATATTTACTCTATATCCGATTATGCTATTAATGATTTTAATGAACTCTCTAATGAAGAACTATCTTCTTATCTGAGTGATATTAAAAAAACTGCATCTAAAGCAATTAATATCCTTGAGTCTCTTCTCAGAGTTAAATCTATTGAATCTGATTCGGCTTTGCCTGAAAAAGAAGAAGTTAATATTATTGATATGTTGAATGAAATTATCTCAAAATTTCAGCATCGTCTCACAGATAAAAATATTAAACTCGAATTCATTCACAAAGATTTAATTTCTGTCTATACTATAAAACAGTTCCTTGAGCAGATTCTGATTAATTTAATTTCTAATGCAATCAAATACTCTCCTCTTAACTCTGAAGTAAAAATTATTGCAAAAAAAGTTTTACAAGGAATAGAAATCAAAGTAATTGACTCAGGTCCCGGAATTAAAGATGAAGAAAAAATTAAAGTATTCAAAAAATTTGTCAAATTATCCGCTTCTCCAACTATGGGTGAATCAACCACAGGTTTAGGTCTGTATCTTGTGAAAATTTTATCTGAAAAAATAGATGCAAACATAACTTTTGAAAATAATAAAGACATTGGTGCAACTTTTATTTTGAAATTAAATTTATAATATTTATTTTTGTATTACGCTCTTTTCAATAATCTCAGTTTTACGGTTTGAGTTTTTTATAATTCATTAAAAGGGAATCCGGTG
>DOWN01000343.1:6182-6822 GCA_003519545.1 Bacteroidota bacterium | reverse complement strand
AATTCATTAAAAGGGAATCCGGTGAAAATCCGGAACTGTCCACGCAACTGTAAAGAAGAAAATCATTCCAATTTGCCACTGTTTATCCTAAATGGGAAGGCGGAGTGAAAATCGCTTCTAAGTCAGGAGACCTGCCGGAAAATTGTTTTCATACAAATCTTCGTGGGAAAAGATTTAAATGGCATAAATAGAAAACTCCTGTTTTCTTTTATATCCTCTATCCTTCGTTATTTGTATGAGGTTATAAAATAATTCAGGAGTTTTTTATTTATTGAAAATTTATATCTCATACATATTTTTCTTTTTATTATTTCCTGTTATCACTCTTTCACAAATCAGTGATTCCGAAAATAATTTAAACGGTATCCAAAAAGATACTGTTTCTCTTAGTGAACAAATTGATGTTACCGGTTTCTATAATGGCATCAATATTGCCGATGCTCCATCCAATATTTATATCCTGAATGAAAAAGAAATCAATTCAAGAAATGGTAAAAATGCCGGGGAAATAATAAATTCTTTTCCGGGCGTTTTTATCAAATCCTACGGTAATCAATCTCTGCAATCTATTTCTATTAATGGACTCGGTGCCGAACAAACTGTAATTTTGATTAATGGTGTAAAAATTAATTCTGTTCAG
>DOWN01000343.1:5731-6046 GCA_003519545.1 Bacteroidota bacterium | reverse complement strand
GGTGTAAAAATTAATTCTGTTCAGAATGGTCAGTTCGATCTTTCTTTGATTGATAAAAATAACATTAAGAAAATTGAACTTATGCAAAATGGTTACTCCGCTTTGTATGGCTCTGACGCTGTCTCCGGAGTTGTTAATATTATAACACTCGATAACAATTCATTTAAAAAATATTTAAACTTAAAAACAGAATTTGGTTCTTATAATACTCGTAAATTATCTTTATCAGGAAACTCAAATTTTAATAACTTAAACTTTTCACTTTTCATTTCTAACTCTGCATCGGATAATAATTTCGATTATTATTTTGATAAC
>DOWN01000343.1:0-5692 GCA_003519545.1 Bacteroidota bacterium | reverse complement strand
TTGAAATCAAGAGAATTTGCGAAATATTATTCAAATGAATATTCTTTCTCCTCAAGTTTAATCTTGAATAATTTTAATGTTAAACTCTCTTCATCGCTTTTAAATTCTGACAGGGAAATTCCTTCTATCGAAACTGGAAACCAACCGGTAAAAACTAAACAACTTGATAAAAACTGGAATACAATTTTAAATTTAGTTTATCTCACAGGTAAATCTAAAATAACTTCTGAATTTAATTTTCAGAATAACCTGATGAACTATACAACTTTACCTGTTATCAATAGTTATTACAAAAATATTTCTGTATCTAATATTAGCAAAATCTCTTTGGATTTTAAAAATTTATCTTCCACCTCCGGATTTGAAATAAAATATTCATCTTTAGAAAGTAATCAACTTAAACCCGGTATAAAAAGAAATACTTATAGCTTGTTTTCGGTGTCCGAAATAATTTTTCACAATCTTAAATTTTTCCCTTCTCTTAGATATGAGTATATTGATGATTTAAAAAAATCTGTCTGGATTTATAAAGTGGGAACAAATTTTAAACCTTTTCCAAAAGTTAATTTGAATTTAAAAGGCAATTATGGTAATAACTTTGCTGCCCCCACTTTTAATGCCTTATACTGGAAACAGGGAGGTAACCCTGATTTAAAACCGGAAACATCTGAAAATCTCGAGTTAGGTTTATATTACTCCGGCTCAACTCTTTTAGATTATAAATTTAATTTTTCTTATCTGAAAATAAATTTTAAAGATAGAATTATCTGGATTCCTCAGAGAAATTTTATCTGGTCTCCTTTTAATATAGGTGAGTCTGTTGCTGATGTTTTTAATCTCGGCTTGGAAATTTCAAAAAACATTTCCGATGATTTTAATTTTATTGCCGGCGTTCACTTTACTTCAAACAAAAGTATTAAAAAAAATAAATCCGGTGTTGATGATAATACTTATGACAAACAATTGATTTACATTCCTGAACAACAGATAAAAGCAAACGCAGGAATAAATTATAAATCCATTTCTTTAAATTTTTTATACTCAAATCTCGGCAAAAGATTTTCTGATCAGGAAAATTTAATATCTTTATCTCCTGTAAATCTGCTTGACGCAAATATCCAATATACTTTCTCTATATTTTCTGTCGAAAGCGAATTTAAAATTGAAATTAATAACTTAACTAATACAGACTATCAGATAATTTCAGGTTATCCGATGCCTCTTAGAAATTATAATTTAAACTTAAATCTAAAATACATCTATTAATATGAATCTAAAAAATACTTTATTCATTTTTTTCATCGCTCTGTTTTTATTTTCCGGAGTTAAAAATTCCGAATCTCAAATCTCAAAAGCATACGTCCTCTGTGAAGGAGGTTTTTCTGCTAACTCTTCTCGTCTTGGAATGTATAATATTCTCTCTAATAATTATAACGGAAATATTTTTTCACCGGGTAACTTAGGATTATATCCCGATGGTTTGATTTATTTTCAAAATCATTTATATCTTCTTGAACAAGGCGGCTTCGGTGGTCAAGGAAAAATTTATAAACTTGATTCAAACGGTCTGGTGTTGATGTCCCGCTCTTTCGGAACTAATCCTTACTCCTTAACTGCTTCTAATGGAAAAATTTATACGACAAACGGATCTTCTAGCAAAGTAATTGTTTTAGATATTAATAATTTTAATACAATAAAAGAAATTACCGCCGGTGTTTATCCGCAAGAGATTGTTTCTGTTTCTAATAGAGTGATAGTGGCAAATAATTCTCTCTTTATGGGTGACCAGGATTCTTCTGTAACAGTTATAAATTCTGTTAATGACTCGGCAATCGCGAGAATATTTTTCAGAACAGAAGTTAATAGTCTTGCTATTTCAAATGATGGAAAAGTTTTAGTCGGTTGCTCAGGTGATCAGGGAAAAATTTATAAATTCGATCCGGTTACATTTCAGAAACTTGACTCATTCCAGTTATCCTCAGGTTTTGAGGATGATATCGCCGTTGATAAAAATTCTAATGATGTTTATTACATAAATTATTTTAACGGAATTTCAAGACTTAATACGATAACTCGACAAGTAACCAATATTATAAACAATCCCGATCCTGCTAATGTATATTTTTATGGTTACAATTATGACTATTCTATGAATAAACATTATGTAGCGGATGCAAAATCTTTCGTTGTTAACGGTGCATTGAGAATTTACAATTCATCAGGTGTTCAGGAAAATTCATTTGTCACCGGAATTGCCCCGAGAAGAATTGTATTCAATGTTCCTACAGGTGTTGGAGTTCAGAATCTTTCAGAGATTGCAACCGGATATGATTTAAAACAAAATTATCCTAACCCATTTAATCCGGTAACAAAAATAAAATTTTCTATTCCTAAAAATGAAAATGTGAAACTAAAAGTTTTTGATATCAACGGCAGGGAAGTAGCAACTTTAATTGATTCAAAGTTAAATCAAGGTGAATACAAATTTACATTCAACGCAGAAAACATTAGTTCAGGAGTTTATATCTACAAACTTATAACCGAAAACTTTTCTCAAACCAAAAAAATGATACTTTTAAAATAAAATATTTTGTCATTCTGAACCCGATGCCTTTTATCGGGTGAAGAATCCCTATCGAAAACCTTGTCATTCTGAACCCGATGCCATTTATCGGGTGAAGAATCCCAATAAAAACCCATGTCATTCTGAACCCGATGTCCTTTATCGGGTGAAGAATCCCTTAAAAGAAATAAACTAGGACTCTCCCGCAGGAGTCTCCTGAAAGGGACTCCTGCGAGGCAACAACACCCCTCGAAAACCCTGTCATTCTGAACCCGATGCCCTTTATCGGGTGAAGAATCCCTTAAAAGAAATAAACTAGGACTTAAATTGACACTCTCCCGCAGGAGTCTCCTGAAAGGGACTCCAGCGAGGTAACAACACCCCTCAAAAAGCACTGTCATTCTGAACCCGATGCCCTTTATCGGGTGAAGAATCCCTCACTATTCATCACAATCCTCACTATCATATCAAGTACCACTTTCCCATTCACCCCCCCACCAACACCCCCCATCAAAACCTCGCATAATCCAATCTCGCCGTTGGCTTCTCTCCAAAACTTTCCCCCTTAAAATACTCCTTCTCCCCTGTCTTTTCATACTTCAAATACCCCGTAAACCCTATCATCGCAGCATTATCTATAGTATATTCCAATGAAGGAATTAAAATCTCAAACCCATTACCTTTCAAAGAATTAAACCTTTCCTTCAAGCGACTATTTGCCGAAACCCCTCCCGAAATTCCAATTGTCTTTACATTAAATTTCTCAGCCGCCCTAAAAGTCTTTTTAAAAAGCATTTCAATTATTGTTTCCTGATAACTCGCACATATATCATTCAAGCTTATAACATTTTTATTTCCATCCACACCAACTCCAAAATTATTCTCCCCTTGATAAATCTCAATTTCCTCTTTATTCTTATTATAAAAATTTAATAGCGAAGTTTTAATTCCGGAAAATGAAAAATCAAATTCATTCTCCGTTTTCGCAATTGGGAATTGATGAAAATTTCTATCCCCTGTTTTTGCAAGTCGGTCTATCAAAGGACCTCCCGGATACCCAAGCCCTAATACCTTCGCACCTTTATCAAATGCCTCTCCCGCTGCATCGTCAAGTGTAAATCCTAAAATCTTATGTTTAAAAAAATCTTCTACAAGCACAAGCAACGTATGACCACCTGAAACTATCAATCCTAAAAAAGGAAATCTAAAATCATTTTCAATAAATACAGAATATAAATGAGATTGTATATGATTCACCGGAACAAAAGGAAGACCTCTCGCAAATGCAAATGACTTTGCAAAGTTATACCCGACAAGCAAAGCACCGATAAGCCCCGGAGCAGATGTCGCACAAACAAGTTCTAATTCATCTTTAGAAATTCCGGATTTTTTTATTGCTTCATCACACACTCTCGTTACATTTTTAATATGTTCTCTTGACGCAATTTCGGGAACAACTCCGCCCCATTCAGAGTGGAATAATTGAGAAGATATTATATTTGATAAGATTTTTTTATCTTGTAATATAGATACTGAAGTTTCATCACACGAAGTTTCAATCGCAAGTATATTCATTCTAATTTAAACAATTTTTATATTGAACAAATTTATAATTTTATTTCTCCATATTATATTCATAACCGCTTCCGTTAACGCACAGTCAAAACTCCTTATCCCAATGGACGCAGTCCAGACTGATCATCTTAAGGCTTATGGTATTGCATACAGACATTTGTTAAACAATAGGGAACTTGACTGGCTCTTAAATTACAGGGCAGGTTCCTTTATGTTTAACTACTCCGATGAACTCGCAAATGAATGCAAAACAAACGGAGTCTATTTCGAACCTTTAAGCGGAACTGCAACAGCACAGGTTTATGCAGAAGTTCAGGATGAAACAAAAAATATGGAATTGGTGCGTCTTGAAAAAGTTGCCAAAATCGCAGTTTACGTTCCGCCAAATGCATTACCTTGGGATGATGCCGTCCAGTTGGCTCTTGACTATGCCGGTATACCTTATGAAAAACTTTGGGACGAAGAAGTTCTACAGGATAAACTGAAAAGTTACGACTGGTTACATTTGCATCATGAAGATTTCACGGGTCAGTACGGAAAATTTTTTGGTACATTCGGAGCATCCCCTTGGTATATTCAGCAGAAAAAAATTAATGAAGATATGGCGGCAAAACTCGGATTTAAAAAAGTGTCCCAGTTAAAACGCGCCGTCGTTAAAAAATTAAAAGAGTTTATCGCAAACGGTGGATTTTTATTTACTATGTGTTCTGCAACGGATACATTTGATATTTCACTCGCAACAGAAAATACAGATATAGCCGATGTTATGTATGATGGTGATCCTTATGATCAACTTGCAAATTCAAGATTGGATTTTTCACAAACCATAGCATTTCAAAATTTTAAAATTGAACTCAATCCCTATGTTTATGAATATTCTGATATTGATCCGACGAATGATATATTAATGGTAGGACAGTATAACGATTATATGAACCTCGTTGACTTTTCAGCAAAGATAGACCCTGTGCCGTCAATGTTGACACAAAGCCATACAAATTTAGTAAAAGGTTTTTTAGGACAAACCTCAGGATTCAGAAAAGATAAACTGAAACCTTCTGTAACAATTCTTGCTATGAACGAAGGGACAGATTTAGTGAGATATGTACACGGAAATTTCGGCAGAGGAACATTCACATTTTTTGCCGGACACGATCCTGAAGATTATCAGCACGCCGTCGGTGATCCACCAACTGAATTATTTGAACACCGCAATTCACCCGGTTACCGGCTTATTTTAAATAATGTCCTATTCCCTGCCGCCAAAAAGAAAAAACTAAAAACCTGAAGTTTTAGGGAAGTATTAGGAAGAATAGAATATTTAAATGTTTCAAAATATTTTTTGCTGTGCTTTTGCATACACGACTTTTACCTCAACTTTTTCAATCAATTTCTTTCCCCATAATGCCATTCCATTAAATAAAAAATCAGAAAATTTAATTTTCCAAAAATTCAAACACAATTTTTAAGTAAAAATTAATTTTGAATGGTTATAAGTACTTGGAAAATAAGATAATTAGGCAAAAATGCTCAAAAAATCTTTAAGAAAACATT
>DOWN01000336.1 GCA_003519545.1 Bacteroidota bacterium | reverse complement strand
TCAGATGACATCATTTAGTCCTGCCGCAACAATCTTTGCACAGTTTGAAATTATTTTATATAAAAATTTATATTATAATGTTCTCGGTCAGGAATTATTCAATGATTATTTATTTTTAAAAAATATTCCTGTAAGAAATACAGGCAGGTTATTAAAAACAAATAAGTCATGGCTGTTCTCAATTAATCAGAATGATATTTCAATTGCAACTGCGAGAGATTATTATGTCAGGAAAAGTTTTGTGGAGGCAATAAAAACATTAACCGATTTTACGGGAACAGATGATTATAATAACTGGTTATGGGGAAATTTTCATAAAGTAACCATAACACATCCCTTAGGTGTAGTACCGGCATTGAGCGGAATTGTTAACATTGGACCTTTTGAAATGGGGGGCAGTGGAGTTACAATCAATTGCGGAGAATATAGTTTTTCAAAAGCACTTGCGAGTAATGAGTATGGATTTTCTTTAGGTGCTTCAATGAGAATGATTGTTGATTTAGGTAAGAATAAAAATTTATATACCATAATTCCCGGAGGTCAGTCAGGACAGCCACTACATATTAACTATGCAGATCAGGCAAGACTATGGCTTAACGGAGAGTATAAAACTGTTTCAACAGATTTTAATGAATTAATTAAACAGGAAATAAAAATTTTAAAATTAGAACCTTAAAAGAATGAGTAATTTTAAAATTAACAAAATATTATTGCTTGGGTCGGGTGAATTGGGAAAAGAATTTACAATTGCAGCAAAAAGATTAGGACAAAAAGTAATAGCAGTTGATTCATATGAAAATGCACCTGCACAACAAGTTACTGAATTGCGGGAAGTTATTAATATGCTTGATGGAAATGAACTTGACAGAATTGTTGAAAAACATAAACCTGATATTATAGTTCCCGAAATAGAAGCGATACGGACAGAAAAATTATATGACTATGAAGCAGTCGGAATAAAAGTTGTTCCAAGTGCAAAAGCAGTGAATTACACAATGAATAGAAAAGCAATAAGAAATCTTGCCGCTGAAGAGTTAAAACTTAAAACTGCTAAATATAAATATGCATCTTCTCTTGATGAGTTAAAATCAGCAGTTAAAGAGATTGGAATACCTTGTGTCGTAAAACCTTTAATGTCTTCATCAGGTAAAGGACAATCTTCAATTAAATCAGAATCAGAAATTGACAAAGCATGGGAGTATGCAAATAAAGGCAGTAGGGGTGATTATCCGGAGGTTATAGTTGAAGAATTTATAAATTTTAAATTTGAGATTACATTATTAACATTAACTCAAAATAGCGGTAATACATTGTTTTGCCCTGCAATTGGACACAGACAGGAAAGGGGTGATTATCAGGAGAGTTGGCAACCTATCGAAATGAGTGAGAAACAACTTAATGAAGCAAAAATAATTGCAGATAAAGTTACGAAATCACTTACCGGCTCAGGTATATGGGGTGTTGAGTTTTTTATGACTGAAGAAGATGTTTATTTTTCAGAGTTATCACCAAGACCGCACGATACAGGTATGGTAACGCTTGCCGGAACTCAAAACTCAAATGAATTCGAATTACATTTAAGAGCGATTTTAGGATTACCGGTAAATGAAATTCAGTTACTAAAGTCAGGTGTAAGTTCAGTTATCCTTGCTAATGAAGACGGAATTGAAAATCCAAAATATTCCGGTATAGAAGAAGGATTGAAAATTAAAAATTCCGATATAAAAATTTTTGGTAAACCTGTTACTCGTAAAAACAGAAGAATGGGTGTTGCGTTGACTTATGATGATATTAATTCTGACATAAATGTTTTAATAAAACGGGCAAAAGAAATATCTTCGAAAATTGAAATAGAAAAAAATTAATATGAAGTTAATTCTTAGTTTTATTTTATTTTGTCTTTGCGGTAATATTTATTCGCAGGTGAATGATTCGGCATCAAACATTATAGATGATATTAGAAAAGTTATAGAGTTAAGAAAAGGTTTCAGTGTCTCATCAGAATCAACTTCACCCGCTTTATTTTCATATTCAAAAAAAAACGATGATAGTGCGGTGTTCACAATTGATGCAGCAATACTTGTTAAAGCGTTTAAGTATCAGGATTTTTCTGTTACGCCTTTTATACAGTTTGATTATACAAGCAACGGAAAAGACAGAAAGGAAAAAATCAAATCCGGAGTTTCCGCTAAGTATGTATTATATAACTATCAGAAATCCAGAGCAAACTTAATTCCATCTGTTTCTTATGAAAAAGATTTTTTTTCTAAAAAGGAATTACTTGAAGTTAAATTATCTTTTAATCCTTCTTTTCCTGATTTTGCAGTTCCTATCTTTAATGCTTCCGCATATAAATTTAAATATAATGGAAAAGACAACCACTGGGTTTTTGGAGTTAATCCATCTATAGGTCTTGATTATCAAAACCAGAAAGCCCCTAAGGCAAAAGATAATTACAATACATATAATTCTTTTATTAATGTTGGGATGACTTTAAAAAGATATTTTATGCAGTTTGATTTATCGGGAAGATATGAACGCGATTTAAAAGTAGATCAGACTTTTGGTTATCATTACGCATTTACATCTACATTCTATTTTGATACGCAGGAAATCGCTTCCATCAACGCAAAGTTTGAACAGGAAGAAATTGATACAAATATAATAAGACGAAAAATTTCATTCGGCTTTGGAGTAAAACTTTAACCATTATGAAAAATATTAATTTAAATACGGAATATTTAAAAGAATTCATTTCTGAAAATGAAATTTCAGAAATATCGGAAAAAATAATTTCCGCAGATGAATCTCTGAAAAATAAATCAGGCAATGGAAATGATTTTCTTGGTTGGATGGTTTTACCTGATGAGATTTCTGATAATTCAATAAATGAACTAAGAGAAGTAGCAGATGATTTAAGGATAAAATCTGAAGTTATTGTTGTAATAGGAATTGGCGGGTCTTATCTCGGAGCAAAAGCAGTAATAGAAGCATTAACTCCTGCATTCAAAAATGATTATACGAAAGGCGAACCTGAAATATTGTTTGCGGGATTTAATCTCAGCAGTGAATATCATTATGGACTTTTAAATTATTTAAAAAGCAAAGAATATTCAGTTATAGTAATTTCAAAATCAGGAACGACTACTGAACCTGCCATTGCATTCAGGTTAATAAAAAAACAAATCGAAGAAAAATATGGCAGAGCAGAAGCATCAAAGAGAATTGTTGCGGTAACAGATAAATCAAAAGGTGCATTAAGAAAATTATCGGAGCAAGAAAATTATAAAACTTTTATAATTCCCGATGATGTCGGAGGAAGATTTTCTGTTTTAACGCCTGTGGGATTGCTTCCGATTGCTTGCGCGGGAATTAATATTTCCGAAATTGTAAAAGGTGCAGTTGATATGAAAAATTTAATTGATAATGAAAAAGACATTTTTAAAAATTCTGCATATTTATATTCCGGAATTAGAAATATTTTATATTCAAAAAATAAAGAGATTGAAATTCTTGTCTCCTATGAGCCGTCATTAATTTACATTGCCGAGTGGTGGAAACAACTCTATGGCGAATCAGAAGGAAAAGACGGAAAAGGATTATTTACTGCAAGCGTGAACTTTACTACTGATTTACATTCTTTAGGTCAATTGATACAGGACGGAAAGAGAAATTTATTTGAAACTGTTTTAAGTATAAAAAATAAAAACGAAAAAATTGAAATCCCTTTTTCTGAAATTGACACGGATGATTTAAATTATATAGCGGGGAAAAAACTCAGTTATGTAAATGATATGGCAATGCTCGGAACTATACAAGCACACACAAAAGGCAATTGCCCGAACCTGGTAATTGATATACCCGAAATTTCAGGATATTATTTAGGTCAGTTGATTTATTTTTTTGAGAGGGCATGCGGAATTTCAGGATATGTTTTGGGTGTTAATCCGTTTGACCAGCCCGGAGTGGAAGAATATAAATCAAAAATGTTCAAACTTCTCGGAAAGAAATAAGTCCACTCGCTATAGCAGAATCTTTAATATTATTGTATTTAACTTTTCTAAATGAGAAATTGTTAGATTACTTATATTTTATTAACATCAATAATTTAATTTTAAACAAAATAATTTAACTTAAAAAAGAATGAAAAAAATATTTTTAATGTTT
>DOWN01000261.1:4565-4742 GCA_003519545.1 Bacteroidota bacterium | reverse complement strand
TATTTAATCAGTTTACTTCTTGTTTCAGAAGGTATAATCACATCATCAATAAATCCTCTTTCAGCAGCCAGATATGGGTTAGCAAATTTTTCAGTAAATTCCTCAACTTTAGTGTCGATTGTTTTTTGTTTATCTTCTGAATTTTCTATTTCCTTTTTGAAAATAATTTCTGCTGCT
>DOWN01000261.1:4159-4305 GCA_003519545.1 Bacteroidota bacterium | reverse complement strand
ATGTTTTGAATTCATAACATCATAAGCACCTCCGTATGCTTTTCTTATAATCACTGTGATCTTGGGAACTGTCGCTTCGCAAAAAGCATATAGCAATTTTGCACCATGCCTTATAATTCCTCTCCACTCCTGATCTGTTCCGGGTA
>DOWN01000261.1:0-4080 GCA_003519545.1 Bacteroidota bacterium | reverse complement strand
AATGCGTGGTACGGTAGCTTCACTGAATGCATAGAGCAACTTTGCACCATTGGTAATAATTGCATTCCACTCCTGATCTGTTCCGGGTAAAAATCCTGGTACATCTTCCAGCACAAGTAATGGAATATTGAAGGCATCACAAAATCTTACAAACCGGGCACCTTTGATTGAAGAATTCAAATCCAAAACACCTGCAAGCACCATTGGCTGATTTGCTACAATTCCAATAGACCTTCCGTTTAATCTTGCAAATCCTACAATTATATTTGGTGCATACTCTTCCATAATTTCAAAAAACGAATCTTCATCGGATAGTGATTTAATAATCTCTTTCATATCATAAGGTTTATTCGGATTATCGGGTATAATATTATTCAGAAATTCTAAATCTTTTTCATCTTCTTCAAAATTATATATAGGGGCTTCATCTTTATTATTTAAAGGAAGGTAATTCATTAAATCTCTCACCGCATCAAAACAATCTACTTCATTATCGGCAACATAGTGACAAACACCTGATTTTTGTGAATGAGTATGTGCACCCCCGAGTTCTTCAAATGATACTTCTTCGTTTGTAACTGTCTTAACTACATTAGGACCTGTAACGAACATATATGAAATATTATCAACCATAAAAATAAAATCAGTAATTGCCGGAGAGTAAACCGCACCTCCCGCACAAGGACCAACAATAATAGAAATCTGCGGTATCACACCGCTTGCCATAGTATTTCTTAAAAATATATCGGCATATCCACCGAGAGAAACTACACCTTCCTGAATTCTTGCTCCACCTGAATCATTAATACCAATAACAGGCACTCCAATTTTCATAGCCATATCCATAATTTTGCAAATCTTTTTGGCATGATATTCAGCGAGTGAACCACCAAGAATTGTAAAATCCTGAGAGAATACACAAACAGTTCTGCCATTTATTTTTCCCGTTCCTGTTATAACTCCATCAGTATAATATCTCATTTTATCTAATCCGAAATCTTTGCTTTGATGTCTGACAAGTAAATCAATTTCTTCAAACGAATTGTCATCGAGAAGCAAATGAATTCTTTCTCTTGCGGAAAGTTTACCCTTTTTGTGTTGTGAATCAATTTTATCCTGGCCACCGCCAAGCAATGCTTCAGATTTAATTTTACTTAATTTATCAAGTTTCTCTTCCATTGGAAATTAGTTTAGATAAAATAACTATTTTAAACCACCTATTAAATTCATTGAATTCCACCATAAAAATAGATTCTGTTGTGTCATCCTGAACTTAGTGAAGGATCTCGTTTTTAAGTTTGTCATCCTGAACGAAGTGAAGGATCTCTTTTTTTTAAGTTTTCCCCACCCGAATAAGTCTCTCACACCTCTCCCGCAGGAGTCTCCTATAAGGGACTCCTGCGTAAACCAATCCCTCTACCTCATAATCACATCTCTAATTTGTAAAATTCGTTACAATATGTGGTGAAAAATTTTTTAATCAAAAAAACTCTACGGAACTTTTTTTTCAGGTTTCTATTTAACTTAATAATTCATATTTTTTTAACAAATTAATAATAAAAAAATGAAAACACTTCATCCCGCAGTTGTTTGTTTTTTGCTTTTTTTATTACCTGTAAATTTTGTTGCGTCGCAAAATTCAAACCCTGTCAGCAGTGATTCTGTTTATGCACAAAAAGACAGCATAATTACAGAAGAAATTAAAGTTAATTCCTTTATGCCCGAAGCGGTTAACGTCAATGGAAACCTCAGATTTAATATTGCAAATTCAAAATTCAGATATGGCAATAATGCTTTTGAAGTAATTCAAAAACTTCCATACGTTTTTGCAATAAACGAAAACAGTATTTCTGTAAATAATAATAACAATATTCTGATTCACGTTAACGGACGTAGTTCAAATGCTTATTATAACCTTACCAACATTCCTTATGATAAAATTGATTACATAGAGTTAAATATGACTCCGGGGGTTCGATACTCTTCTTCTGATATTTCCGCAATTATAAATATCGTTTTACTGAAAGAAGAAAAAATGGCTTATAATGGGAATATAAACTTAAGTGCGGACTCTAAAGAATATTACAAAGGTAATTTATTTATGAATACAAAAATTGATGATATATATCTTTTTGCAATGTATGATATAGGCAGAGGAAGAAATACTTTCGATACAAAAAGACAAAGAGAATCTGATGGTCAAGTTATGAATTCAATTAATACGTTTGATAATTCAATTTATTCAAAATCCAGAAATAACAGTATTTCAATTTCAGGAGTTTATGATTTTTCAAAAAATTCATTTATACAGGTAGATTTTCTTGATGCTACAAATAGAAATGACGGAAACGGAAATTATAATATTTTTAATGGCAATACAGGTGAATTGGAAAGGTCTGACAATTCGACAAATACATTATACAAATCGGATGAAAAGATATCCGCTTATCTAAAACATAAATTCTCGGAGAAAACAACATTAGAGGGTGAAGTGAATATTTCAAGAAATCCGGATAATTTATATACAAAGAATTTGAATGTGTTTTATTCCGGAGCGAATCCTGAAAATGTATTCTTAAATTACGAAGTTCATAAAGATGAATCTGACAGACAACAGTATTATTCAATTGACTTGGCTCACAAGCAAAGTGATAAGATAAAATATGAATCAGGTATAAGTCTGAACAGAATCATTTCAACAGAAAATTATTATATGGATACATCAATAATTTTAAACTATCTGATGCCTTACTCTGAAGAGTTTGACAGAAATTTTAGTTTGAACAGAGATATTTATTCAGTATATACCTCATTCAGTTTAAATGACGATTCATATTTTTTCCAAAGTTCATTGCGGATTGAATATTCCAATGATGAATTGAAAAATATATATCATGATTTTTCTAATTCAGTTCATGTAGAAAATAAATTTGATATGGGAAGTAAATTTTATCCGGTAGCGAATTTAAAGTTTAGTAAAAAGATTTCCGGATCAAATGAAATAAGTTTGTCAGTTTCCAAAAAACTAAACAGACCAAACGCATCACAGTTGAATCAGTTTAAAATAAACTATGATGAATATAATTTCCGTGAAGGAAATCAGAATTTAACACCTGAAAATATTTATAATGCCGAGTTATCATATAATATGTTTAATCCTGTATTTTCATTGAGACCATCATTAAATTTCAAATATTCAAATGATTTGATAAGAAGAATTGCTTATATATATTACAATCAGGAAGATGGAACAACAACAAGTTATTCTACGCTCATAAATCAAGGTGAAAGATTACAGTATGGAGCTGATTTATATGCAAATATAAGAATGATAAATAATCTATTCCTTTCCGGCTCGATTGGAATATTTTATACAGATTTCATAAATATAGCCGATATAAATGAAGACAATAAAATAAATTTATCAGGAAAGTTAAACGTAAATTATATGTTCAATGAAGATTTTAATGTGAATGCAAATTTCAGTTATACAGGATTCAAGAAATATGCATTATCAGTTTCAGATCCTGTATATTACGCAAGCTTAGGAATTACTCACACATTTTTTGATAAATCATTGTCAGTTAGTCTCCAAGGTATGGATATATTTGATACTTATAAAAATTCATTTACTGTTTACGGCTCAAACTATGAAGATACTTATTCTACGGATTATAAAATGCAAAGTGTGATGTTAAACTTATCATATAATTTCGGAAAACTTTTTGAAAATAAAAATAAGAAACCAAAAGATAGAAATAAAGATAAAGAAGAAAAGAACCCTGACTTGCATTGATGAAAAAATTCTTGCTTATAGTTTAAACAAAATTAAATTATTTTGTTTAAACTGTAAGTGAGATAAATTTGCCAAAAGGAATTGAAATTAAATAAAAGTTTTTTAAATCAAACGCGAGAACATTAATAGTTTCAAAATAATATTATATTTTACATTATTACTTTTGCTAATTTATATTTATTTAATTGCAACTTATGATGATTCAAAAATATTAAGTGGAGATTATAAATATTTCCCGGAAACAAAAGACATAATTGGGAATATTGACATACCACCATATGTCT
>DOWN01000356.1:3446-3946 GCA_003519545.1 Bacteroidota bacterium | reverse complement strand
CTAATAAATATTTTTGTTATTTCAAATATAATTTTATAATCTTAATAAACATACTTATATATTTATTTTTAAAAATTTTTTACAATTTCCTAAAATTTCTGCTTTCACTCCCCTACCCTTTTACCTTGAGTTTGCCGTTCAAAATTGACATTTTTAAGATTAAAATTTTTTGATTTAAATTTCCCTAAAATCAACAATTTACTTCACTAATTAAACTTTTTTTAATTACTTAATATGACCAATAAGAAAAAATTCACAAATTTTTTTGCTTTAATTTTATTATGTTTTGTTACCACTCTTGTTGCCTGTTCTTCTAAAAAGAAAATCACTCTCGCTGAAGTCGGTAACGAAAAAATTTATCTTTATCAGTTTGAAGATCAATTTCTTAAAACTGTAGGATCTCTCGACTCTGCCAAAAAAACTACTCTTGCTCAGCGTCTCGATTTTCTGAATCTTATGATTAAGTTTAAACTGAAAACTATGGATGCGAGAGAAAGAGG
>DOWN01000356.1:0-3392 GCA_003519545.1 Bacteroidota bacterium | reverse complement strand
GCGAGAGAAAGAGGTATGTTACAATCTCCGGATATCCAAAATGATTTAAACGAGTATAAGAAAAATTTTATTACTGCATTCGTCATTGATAAATACATTGTCTCTCCAAATATCAAGAGTCTTTATGATATGAAAAAATATGAAGTGAGAGCATCTCATATTTTAGTAAATTTACCGATGCCTGCTCCTTCTGCAGATGACTCTATAAGAGCATACGAAAAAGCAAATCAGATTATTGAAAGAATTAAAAACGGTGAAGATTTTGGAAAAGTTGCCGCTGAAACAACTGAAGATATTTCAGGTCAGGCGAACGGAGGAGATTTATACTGGTTCACAGGCGGACAAACAGTTCCTGAGTTTGAAGAAGTTGTTTATAAACTTAAAAAAGGTGAAGTTTCTAAAACACCCGTTAGAACAAGTTTCGGATTACATATTGTTAAACTCACCGACAAACAACCGAGATATGAACAGATAAGAGCGTCACATATTTTAATTCAGGATAAAAGAGATTCAGTCGGTCAAATTTCAGATTCTCTCGGAACTCTTCAAACAGCACAGGAAGTTCTCAGCAAAATAAAATCAGGTGCGACTTTTGAAGATATGGCTGCACAATTTTCAGATGACCCGGGTTCAAAAACCCGTGGCGGTGATTTAGGATTTTTTGAAAGAAGAAGAATGGTTCAGCCGTTTGACAGTGCTGTTTTTTCTCTAAAGGTTGGAGAAATTACTGATTTGGTAAGAACACAATTCGGATGGCATATCATTAAACTCACTGAGGTTAAAGAAGTTGAAGATTTTGAACTTCAGAAAGAAAAATTAAAAACTGATTTCAAACGTGCTCCGACATGGAGAAATGTTTATGATAAATATATGGAGAAAGAACGTAAATCAAACGGATTCGAAATTGATGAAACAGGATTTGCACTTTTCAGATCAAAAATGGATTCAAATAAAACACTTTCTAATCATAACCTTGATTCTCTTTTTGCAAATGAAAAAGAAACTATCGTAGCAAGATTTAAAGGCGGTGAAATTAAAATCAAAGACGTAATTGATTTTACAAATATCAATAAAGATTTCGCTAATAACGCTCCAAACTCAATTACAATTACAAGATTGTTCGGTGCTGCTTCTGATACCCCTGTTTTATTATACATTGCAGATAAAAATAATATTGAAAAAGATCAGGAATATGTTGATATGTTAACTGAATATGAAAATGGATTATTAAGTTTCAAAGTTGATCAGGAAGAACTCTGGAGCAAAATAGTTCTGAAACCTGAAGATATTCAGAATTATTATGAAACTTATAAAGAGAAATTCTCATATACAGATAGTGCAGGTGTCAAATACAGAACACTTGATGAAGTGAAAGCGGAAGTTCAGAACCTTTTACAACAGGATAAATTCAAAGAGATGGAAACTACAATGGTGGAAAATCTTAAAACAAAATATCCGGTAAAAATTAACGAACAGGTTCTTGAAAAAGCTTTTTCTGAAAAAAAATAAATAAGTTTATGAATTTTATAAAATATATTTTTTGTTTTTTATTACTTGGTTTTTATTCCGTTTCAAACGGGCAAAATCAAAACCCCGGGGACAGAATTCTTGCAGTTATAGGAAATGATATCATTCTCGAATCAGATTTCAATTACCAATTGCAGTTATTTCTCAGACAGAATAATATTCCGTTTAACCAAGTCCCTCCATATTTACCGCAACAGATTTTTCAAAATATGGTGACGGAAAAAATTATTTATGCCAAAGCCGTTCAAGACAGTATATTCGTAACTGAAGATGAAATAGAAAAAGAACTTGATTACAGACTGAAAAATCTCGTTGACCAGTTTGGTTCCGTTTCGAGAATAGAAGAATATTACGGTATGTCAATCGGAAAAATCAGACTTGAGTTAAAAAGTGATTTGTCTAAAAGGTTAATGTCAGATAAACTCAAAAGAAAGAAATTTTCCGGCGGAATGAAATTATCCAACAGAGAAGTAAATGAATTTTATGCACAGTTCAAAGATAGTCTTCCCCCGGCACCGACTGAATATGAAATCGCAAATATTTATTTAGAGAGAAAAGTTTCAGAATCTGAAAAATCCATCGCTCTTGAAAAAATCAAAAAAATTCTCGACAGTTTAAATGCGGGAGTTGATTTTGGAACACTTGCAAGAAATAATTCGGATGATAAAGGTTCGGCTGTCAATGGCGGAGATCTCGGATATGCAAAGAAAGGTGTCTTTGTTAAAAATTTTGAAGAAGCACTTTTCACACTTGATGTAGGAAAAATTTCTGACATTGTTGAAACTGAATACGGATATCATCTTATCAGAAATGACGGAAAAAAAGGTGAAGAAATTAAAAGTTCTCATATACTTGTTTCATTTCCAAAACTCGAATCTTCAGACTTGGAGACAATTTCATTTTTAAATTCAATTCGTGACAGTATTAAAAACGGATTTTTAACTTTTGAAGATGCCGCAAAAAGATATTCACAAGATCCAAACTCAAAAGATAAAGGCGGATATGTTGGATTTATTGAAAAAGGAAGACTTGATTCATCAGAGGTTGAACAGTTAGATAAAATTACACCCGGAAATATTACCGACCCGATTAGAATCGGAAGTGATGTTCAATACGGATATGAAATTCTGAAACTAATAAGTATTAATCCTGAACATAAACTTGATATAGCAACAGATTACGATAAAATTAAAAAATATGCGGAGTCTTATAAAGAAAATCTCGAACTCGAAAAATGGATTAACGAAATGAGAAATACTATATATGTTGATATAAGAGTTCAATAACCTCACATAATGGATTTTAAAATTTTAACCGATATACATTTTGGATTCATAATTCTTTTCCTCTGTATATCGGTTTTTATTTCCCTCCTGTTTTATAAAAACAAATCTTTATCAAACCCTCTTAAATATTTCTTAATCTCTCTGAGAGCCTTGTGGGTTTTTTTATTATTGGTTTTGCTGGCAAATCCTGTAATTGCATATATATCAAACACCACGCAGAAACCTATTCATCTTATACTGTTTGATATTTCCGCGAGTAATCTCATAAATTCTAAATCTGATATTTCAAAAAAATTATTTGATGAAATAAAATCATCAGATAAATCAATTAAGTTTTTTTCAGTTGATGTAACCGAAGCACGTGATTCAATTTATTTTTCGGGCATTGATAATTTTAAAACTAATTTAAGTTCAGCCATAGATAAGGTTTTCACATCTGAGTCGGAAAATTATTCTTCAGTAACAATAATTTCGGACGGAATAATAAATTCAGGAGGAAACCCTGTATTTACCGCTAAGTCATTGCAGATTCCATTTAATTATTATTTAATAGGCGATACAATTCAGAAAAATGATGTC
>DOWN01000114.1:1425-5231 GCA_003519545.1 Bacteroidota bacterium | reverse complement strand
TCTTTTAAACTGACCGCTAACGGTTGGCGGTATGAAACGTTGGGGATTTCGTGGCTACAAACCTATCAACCGAAAAGAACCTTGCCAGCGAGCGATGCACTTGGCATACCACCTTAACCCGAATGTTTTATGACCGCGTGTTGGGCAACGTGTTTTTTATCTATTGAATTTAGCAACTAATCCATTTTCATCAATAATTATTGATTCTCCATTTTTGTAATCAGTATTACCAAACCTCGAATCAATACTCAAGGTCAAAATCTTAATCTTTCCGTTAGGATAAAAATAAACGGGCTCTAAAAGACTACTTTTACATGAAAATCCTTGAATAGTTTGGTCTTTAGTTAAAAAACAAGCTTTTAGACTGTCGTTATCATAAAACTCAGTAGATATTTTACCACCACCTTTACATTCCACATTGTTTATATTACAGTCTTTTGCCAACCAAATGTATTTAATCTTATTGGTGCTTTGTTCATTAAAGAAAATTCTTGAATTCGATGGAATAACATAATTACTCATTTTTATATCGCATGCTGTCTCAAATTGTTTTATCTGTCCATTTTCAAAGAACCAAATCCACGAAATGCACTTGTATCCATTTAAAGTAGCTGTATCGCTAAGCTTACATTTCATAATCTTATCTCCAGAGTAGTACTCTGCAGTATTGTCGAAAAATGAAATTTGTCCTGAATAATTTGACAATGATATTGTCTTTATTGAAGAACATCCTGCAAAAATCAGAGCTGCTGCACTAATTAAAAATAGAATCTTTTTCATACGTTAAACATTTTTAATCCTGTTAGTTATGCAATTTAAAAAACAATCATTCTTGTTAGAATTTTCAAGTCTAAAGGCGTTTTTAACATGTTGCCCAACGGTTTGCGCATAGCCAATGTCCGCAGCGATAGCAAGGATGGGGAGCTATGCGATGTTGTCGATAGTGTTTCATCTGAAAAAGTATTCGTTTCCTTGATAATCAACGTATCCAAATTTATCTTTTTCATACTCCACTAAACCAAATCCATTATTAAATACTTCTATTGCTAAATATTTTGGTTTTATTTGCCAATCAGGCATTATGTATACCTCCATATATCCCCATAAACCCTCTTCTTTAACCCCTATAGTCGTGCTGTATCCTGTTTTACACATATCACAATTGAAAAGTTTAATATCTTGATATTTAAAGTCTTTAGCTTCTTTAAAATATTTTTGATATCTACCAAAACTACCCTCATGTAAAAAATCCCCTTTCGAATCTTTTATTAAATACATTAATTGATGTGAGATTGGAATAATTGAGTCAAATATTGGTGGTAAGGTATCAATATTTGACCATTTTGATCGATAAATTCCTTTTTTTTTGCCTACGTCATAAATGGTAATCGATTCTTGAAAGCTTGGTAAAAGACATCTATGATTACCACATAAGGCTATTCCGCGATTATTCTTTTTACTATTAGTTTTTATGTATTTAGTCTTTCCTTTTCTTGTTACTTTTGCTATTCCATTTTCGAAATCTGAAGCAATATCATATTTTATCTTTATTTTGATTTTACCACTAGAATTTATAAATCCATATTTTCCATTTTTTTTAACACGGCAAAGTCCATTTGCCTGAGGGTATGCTTCTTCGAATTGTGGAAACACAACTATTTCTTTATTTATATTCATAAAACCCCATTTACCATTATTGGAAAAAGGAACAATTATCTCAATAGATTGAGCATTGAGATTTGTAAAAAAAATTGTGATTAGTATTAAGTTAATATATTTCATCATTATCGACAACGGTAATGATAAGCGAAGTGCCATCCCGATAGGGTGGCATTCCGCTTATCTATTGTTAGCATCGGTTTAATCTTTCAACCTTAATATATACTCATGTAATCCATATCCATCATCTTCAGAATAATCATATTCCCAATTCTGATATTTGCGACAATATGTGTCGTAGCCACCATAATGAACTTTTTCGTTTGCAGAATTAAAATAAAAAATTGCTAATGTGGATACTTTATCATTAAATTCTTCAATTGAAAATTTTTTCAGTACTTCGTTATAATTGCTTGTACTCAAAATTGATACACCACACAGGTGTGAATTTACAGTTATTGGAACCAAAATGGTATCTAAATTTGGTAAAGATTTATCTTCAACAACATAATTTTTTGTTGACTCATTAATAACAAGCATGCTATATGTGGTATGTTTTACCCTCTCGCAAGAAAACATCGAAATAGTTCCAATGAAGATAAAAACCATTAATTTTAATCTCTTAATCCTCATAATTTATAATATATGTATTTATAATCATCTACTTCATCTTCTTCGTATTCAGCAGTATCAGCATCAGGATCTGAAAATTGCCAATCCATATATACTCCATTATTCAAATCATCAACCCATTCCATGGCATTTTCTGCCCATTCCTCCCAGTCACCATAATCTCCCCAATAACTTCCTCTGAATGTCCAATATTCATAATACCGGCCTACTGCATTATTATGGTAATCCATATAGGTATCTCTTGCATGATCATTCGGATTAACTATTTCATAAGTTCCCATTACTGCCCAGGCACCGACAATTGTAAGATAATTCCTTAGTAAAACACTAACATAAATATGTCTAAAAGCATCACCTATTTTACCAGCGTCAGTTAGTCCCGGGAAAAAGGAACTGGCTTTGCTTTCTGCTCTATTTCTTGATTGATATACCCTCCAAACAGAATATCCTGTTATAGCTGCAGCAGTACCGATTGCAGCATATACAATTACACCTGACCTTAAATTTAACAATGATTCCAATTGTATTCTTGTGATCGGATTTTCTGAAGTAGCTAAAGCTTCATATCTATTGAATTCTTCAATTTCATCTTCAGTCATTTGCAGGTAATTAATTTCATCATTAAGCGTAGTAAATGGCCTATAGATTTCTTCATCTTTAATGGATGGTTCCATACAATTTGACACCTCATACAATCTCAATTTTGACAAATACTCTTCATAATTAGCGATATTTATTGCCATTTCTGCTTTTGCCTGGTCATACATTCCTTCAAATGCCTTTTCAGGATAAAGCTCAATCAACCTTCTCTCAAGATATTCACCTTCGAATAAGGTTGTTTCCCCATTTGCAAATTTATGCGCATATTCACGCTGTAAAATATGAAATGTTATCGCATGAAAACTCGGCAACCTGGTTTGGAAATCAGGTTGTATCGGTATCTCTAATTGCTCAACATTCTCATTCAGAATTTTCGTTTCAAAAAATTGAGAATTCTTACTACCTTCTAATGCTCCTATTGTGAGATCATTTTTAGTACAGCTAATTATCAAAATAGTTGATAATAGCGGAATTACAAATTTTAAATAATTCATAAAATAAATTTTAGGCTTTCTGGCAACCCGGGCCGTTTTGAGAGAATATCTCTCGTGCATCAATTTCACTTACTCATCGAAAAGTCTACGCTACCGGATTCATTCACTCTAAGCGTCTATCTGGATTTTGTCCGCTTATTTTGAGCTTTTTTTTGAATCAGTTTGTTTTCGAGATTCGACTTTCTTTAAAATCGATGCTAACGGTCGCGCTATGATACGAGCCGACGATAGGAGGCTTGTTTTCATAGCGTATGTTTTACAGCGGTGATGACCATCTTCCTTTTCTCCCTGAAGCCTAAGCGAAAGCACGCTCATTCCATTCACTCTGCCCAACCTAAGCCCGGATAAAACTACTGATCTTTTTTGATTTCACCAAAATAATTAAAAGCCGGGCTCCAATGCTGTAATAACGGTCGCGCT
>DOWN01000114.1:0-1108 GCA_003519545.1 Bacteroidota bacterium | reverse complement strand
ATCTTTTTTGATTTCACCAAATACTTAAAAGCCGGGCTCCAATGCTGTAATAACGGCTAGGCTATGTGATGGATGAAGCGATAGCGAATCTATCATCATAGCCGTTGTTACATACTGGCATTTACTCATCTAGGTTTTCGTATGAATTATTAATTGAACTACTTTCATCTCTTATCATCTTGTTATACCAGCTGCAAACTATCTGATTTTCAATCGACATTGATTCAAAGGATTCCTTGCACTTTGGAAACAATTTAGTATAATCACATAAAAACATTGCAATTAAACAATTTGTAATCCTTAGGTTAAAGCCTGTTAAGAATTTATACTCATCGTTTGTAAAAATATTTGTAAATACATTGACTGTTTCTTTTGATGGATGAGTAAAAAGTGAATATCTTGTATATTGTTCTTTAATTATATTGTTTCCATTTGTCATTTCATCACAAAGCTTTTGAGGTCCATAAGAAGTATTGACTTCACCATGTTCAAAAATTGTCCAAAACGATTTTTTCCTTATTGCCTGATCAATTTGCCCTATTGTTTTAGGCGTTCCATTTACATATATATTACAAGATTTTATTTTACTTACCAAGCTGCTTATCTCAGCTGTCTCTTCTTGCATTAATTTTATAGCTTCATCTGATTGAGCAAAACTCACAAATCGTTGTCTATAACTTAATGACGAGAGTTTCCATAAATCATATATTAAATTTTGCTCATCTTCATCATTATGATGTACATGAAGTAAATTAAAAAAAACTACTGTTTCAAATATACTTCTACTTAGAATAATTTGAACACTTGGATCTATTATTTTTTTTCTTGCATTATCCACTAGATCTATCCCCTGTGATAATTCAATTAAATGTCTTATCTTTGAATGGACTATCTGAATGGTAATTTTTGCATCGGCTTCTCTTTCGTTATTTACGGCATCAAAATAATGTTTTTTAATAAATTCTTGACTTATTTGTGAAAGCAAATGAGTTACACTCAAATTTTCATCAAGTGATTTCGGGTTGAGCAGTGGAATAATATTTTCTTTTTGCTGTTGATTCATTTTATCTTTTTTGCTTGTATGTAACGGTCGCGCTATGATACGAGC
>DOWN01000145.1:304-6614 GCA_003519545.1 Bacteroidota bacterium | reverse complement strand
TTTATTTTAAACTCAGAATTTCAAAATGTAGAAATCACAAACAGCGATTTTGATTATGCAACATTTTTTAAAATTCAATTTTCATCTTCAGGGTTTTACTACCAATGCTCAGTGAATAACACTAAATTTGTTTCTTCTACGTTATTCAACTCATCATTTACTTCATGCTCACTTGAAAGGGCAAATTTTTCAGATACTTTTTTGAACGGAGTATTTTTTGAGACTTGTCAAATGCCTTATACTACTTTTAAAGATGTGATGGCATCAAATACAATAAATGATTTCACTATGAATAAGGTTGATTTTTCAAACGGGTCAATGATTAAATATAATGCGTCTTCATCAAATTTAGTAAACAGTAATTTTACTAATGCAAATTTTTCATATACGAATTTGTCTGATGCTGAATTTACCGGTTCTACTTTTAATAGTACAAATTTAAATTACACAAATTTATGCGGTGTTACCGGAAAACCGGCAGTTTTTAGCAATGTATCACAGGCGAGTGCTAAATGTCCGATTAAGCCATAATAGAATTTATTTTTAGATAAAAAAATATAATACTAATATCAAATTATGAAACATATAATTTCTCTTGTATTTCTTGCATTACTTTTTTCATCCTGTTCGGATTCACCGGTCTCGCCTGTTGCTGAAAATCAAAATCCGGTAAGCAATACTTTCCGCAATCAGGACTTGAGAAATAATTCTAATTTTATTTTGAAAACAAATCAGATTTTAGAACTGAAAATAGATAACGAGATACTTTCAAATGTAAATCAAAATGATTTAATTACCACTTTGAAAATTAAGTCTGATAAGGATGGTGCTTATGAATTAGATATAAAGGATGAAAAAATTTTTATCGGCATATATGACGAATCGGGAAATCAAATAGTTTCAACTCAATCTGATAATTCGGTTTCATCTGTTTATCTTTCAAAAGAAAATATTTATCAAATTGAAATTCGCAAAGGAAAAAATTCAAATCTCAAACTAAATGATTTAATTTATATCAGATTAAATTCACATGGGGAAGGTGAGGAAGATAATATTTCTATATCGGTAAATTCCTGCGAAGATTGTGTTTTCAATAATACATCATTTTCCGGACAATTAAATTCTGTAAGTTATAATAGATCAAAATTTTCTTTGTGTTATTTTAGTAATCTCTCCACGAATAATTGCAGTTATGATTCAGTAAGTATTACTAATTCTGAGATTATAAGTTCTGATTTTTTATCAACCAGTTTTGAGAATATAAATTTTTCTTACACAAATTTTGATGCTGCAAAATTTGAGTTATGCAGTTTTGAAAATGGTAAGTTAAATAGCGGTTTTTTGTTAAGAGTTTCATTTATAGTTAATAATATGAGTCATTTGTTAATGAATAATGTAAATTTTGGGATTATTTCGGTTTATTCATCGAATTTGAATTATGCAAAAATTGCTTCACAGTCATTGAGTTATGCTTCTGATGATATAATATTTTCAAATTCAGATTTTTCAAACGCACAGATTTCGAATATAAACTTAACAAATTCGACTTTAACAGGAAGTAATTTTAAGGAATCGGATTTTACGGGTTCTAATTTATCGGGTGCGAATATTCAAGGTGCAAGATTTTTTAATACAAATCTGAATAATGTAAATTTCTGCGGTGTAAAGGGGACGCCATTTATATTTAAAGGGGTATCGCAATACGGTACAAAATGCCCATATAAACAATAAAGGGAGTATTAATTTTAAATATCATTAATTATTCTTTTTTGGTATTTTTGGAAGTTTCTTGTAATATTGTGTCATTCTGAGCGTAGCGAAGAANNAGGGAGTGAAACGACCGAAGAATCTCGAAGAGACCCTTCGTTGCCCCTTCACTTCGTTCAGGGCTTTGACTCAGGGTGACATGGTTAGAGACATGTCATTCTGAGCGTAGCGAAGAATCCCGAAGATAATCTTAGAGACCCTTCAGTCGCGAAAAGCACGCTCCCTCAGGGTGACATGGAGTGTGACATGGAATAGGTGTTGACATGAGCAAAGAATATTATGTCTATATTATGACGAATAAATCACGCACACTTTATACGGGTGTGACCAATAACTTAATGCGACGTGTGTATGAACATAAAAACAAACTTGTAGCAGGTTTTACAAAGAAATACAATATTCAGTTTTTAGTCTATTATGAGTCAACATCGAGCGTACATTCGGCTTTGGAACGCGAAAAACAAATCAAAGGCTGGTTGAGGGCAAAGAAAATTTCCCTGATTAATTCAATGAATCCTGCATGGAAAGATTTATCAGAGGAGTGGTATGTGTCGCCAGAAAAGAAAAAGGATAATGAGTGATATGTCATTCTGAGCGTAGCGAAGAATCTCCAGTTCTTTATTCGTTTATAAATTATGTATCTGAGATCCTTCAGTCGCTTCGCTCCTTCAGGATGACAGGGGGTTAAGACAACTTCAGGATGACAAGTTTCTTGTCATTCTGAGCGTAGCGAAGAATCTTGAGTTCTTTATTCGTTTATAAATGATGTATCAGAGATCCTTCAGTCGCTTCGCTCCTTCAGGATGACAGTTACATTGTCATTCTGAGCGTAGCGAAGAATCTAAAACATTATGTCAAACTGATCCCGTTTTATCGGGAGAAGAATCTCCTGAAATTAGTTTTAGTTATGAAAACGTATTATGTTTATATTATGACAAATAAGATTAGAGGAACTTTATATACTGGTGTAACAAGTAATTTAATAAATAGAGTTTTACAACATAAATTAAAATTAATTGAAGGATTTACGAAAAAATATAATTTGACAAAACTTGTTTATTATGAAGATACGAATGATGTATATTCAGCTATTTCAAGAGAAAAACAAATTAATGGAATGTTGAGAAGCAAAAAGATTAAATTAATTGAAAGTGTGAATCCAAATTGGGAAGATTTGAGCAAAGATTGGTATAAGTGAGATAAAATGTTTGTGATATTTATTTAATAAAAATCAGAGATCCTTCGGTAGCTTCGCTCCTTCAGGATGACAGGGTGGTGAAAGATCCTTCGGTCGCTTCGCTCCTTCAGGATGACAGGGTGGTGAAAGATCCTTCAGTCGTTTCACTCCCTCAGGATGACAGGTTGGTGAAAGATCATTCGGTCGCTTCACTCCCTCAGGATGACAAGGTGTTAAGACTCCTTCAGGATGACAAGTTGGAGATTGAGACTTTAGATTACAATAATTGAACAAGGTGTAAAAGGAATTAGTAGTTTGGTAGTGTTTTGTTAAAAAAATTTTTAATGGAAAAACGGAACAATAAATTTTTTGTTTTTACGGCGGCGGTTATTCTCGTTGTTCTTTCCTTTTTTGTTCTAAAAACATTACAGTCAATTCTTCTTCCGTTTTTTATTGCAATCATAATTACTTTTATTTTCGAACCGCTTTATGAATGGTTCAAAACAAAAAAACTTCCCGGCTGGCTTTCTATCACGGTTATTTTGTTAATAATAATTGTGATATCTAATATTGCCAGCGTTTTCATTCTTACTTCCATCAATACATTCCAAACCGAACTTCCAAAATACGAAGCAAAATTTAACGATCTTTATAATAATTTCTTCACTATGCTTGAGAGTTATGGTATTGAAGTGCAGGGTATCAAAGACAGTATGAATATGAGTGCATTGATGAAAGACGGGACAATTACTAATATTGTGACATCGTTGTTTTCAGGAGTTGCCGGAATTTTTGGTGATTTTGTTTTGATATTAATTTATGTTGTATTTTTGCTATCTGAAATCGGAAGTTTTAAAAGAAGAATTCTTGTAGCATTCAACGTTGATAGAGCAAGAAAAATTGCTTCTATTATTGAAGATGTTTTTGTTGATGTGAGAAAATATATTGTAGGTAAAACTGCAATTAATTTAGTTCATGCAATTGTTGTTACTTTAATACTTTGGTTTTTCGGAATTGATTTTTTTATTGTATGGGGATTTTTAACATTTCTAATGAATTTCATTCCAAATATCGGCAGTATAATTGCTACTATTCTTCCGTTTATAACTGCATTATTAAAATATGATTCGGTTTTTATGCCGGTTTTAATTTTAATAATACTTGTTATCATAGGGAATTTATTTGGAAATTTTCTTGAACCAAAAATTTTCGGTGATCATCTGGATTTAAGCCCGATTCTGATTTTATTCTCATTGATATTTTGGGGATATGTTTGGGGAATTATGGGAATGATTCTGTCAGTGCCTATTATGAGCATGATAAAGATTATACTGATGAAGTTTGAAACGACACGACCGATTGGTATATTGATGAGTTATACATTATCGGGGAGTAAAGGTAAACACAGAGAGTCAAAGCACGGATTTCTTGATGATGAAAATGAGGAAGTGAAGGAGAGTTGAAGGAATTTTAAAAAATAAAAAGCAAAAAATTTTAAATAAATATAAATCTAAAGAATGGAGAAAAAATGCAATTTAGTAAAAAGTTAAAAGATTGGGTGCAAGAGTGTGCTGACTTATGCAAGCCTGATAAAGTCTATTGGTGCAACGGTTCTCAGGAAGAATATGATATGCTTATGCAAGAGATGATTAAAGAAGGAACGATGATGAAACTTAATGAAAAAACATATCCAAACTGTTTTTTACACTATTCAAATCCAAATGATGTTGCAAGAGTTGAACATTTAACTTTTATTTGTACAAAAGATGAAACTGATGCAGGTCCGACTAACAACTGGAAATCACCTGAAGAAATGAAAAATATTATGACACCGATTTTTGACGGGGCTATGAAAGGCAGAACAATGTATGTAATCCCTTACATTATGGGTCCTGCAGATTCTCCTGCATCTAAAGTAGGTGTTGAAGTTACCGACTCACCTTATGTAGTTGCAAATATGAGAATTATGACAAGAATGGGACAACAGGCACTTGATAAAATGAAAAGTGAATACGATTTTGTTGCGGGACTTCACAGTGTTGCCGATTGTAATCCTGAAAGAAGATATATTGCACACTTTCCTGAAGAGTATTTAATCTGGAGTGTGGGCTCGGGATACGGTGGAAATGCTTTACTCGGTAAAAAATGTTTCGCACTTAGAATTGCAAGTTGGTTAGCGAAGGAGCAGGGTTGGATGGCAGAGCATATGCTTATATTAGGACTTGAAACTCCGGATGGAGAAACTACATACATCACTGCGGCTTTACCTTCTGCTTGCGGAAAAACAAATCTCGCAATGATGGTGTCTGCTCTTGAAAATGAAGGATATAAAGTTACCACAGTCGGCGATGATATCGCATGGATGTATATTGGAGAAGACGGAAGACTATATGCAATCAATCCTGAATCAGGATTTTTTGGAGTTGCTCCGGGAACTAATCCAAAAACAAATCCAAATGCAATTGCATCACTAAAAGAAAATTCTATATTTACAAACGTAGCAAGAACTGCTGACAATGAACCTTGGTGGGAAGGTATGACTAAAGATACTCCATCACAACTTTGGGACTGGAAAGGAAATCCTTATGATGGGGAAGGGAAAGCAGCACATCCAAATTCAAGATTCACTGCTCCTGCTTCTCAGTGTCCGTGCATTTCTCCACAATGGCAAGCACCTCAAGGTGTTCCGATTTCCGCAATACTTTTCGGCGGAAGAAGAGCGAACACAATACCGTTAGTTTATGAATCATTCAACTGGCAACATGGAGTTTTTGTAGGGGCTACCATGAGTTCTGAAACAACTGCGGCTGCTACCGGTGCTGTTGGGGTTGTAAGAAGAGATCCATTTGCGATGTTACCATTCTGCGGATATAATATGGGAGATTACTTTGGACACTGGGTTGATATGGGAAAAAAACTTGGAGATAAAGCACCAAAAATATTTCACATAAACTGGTTCAGAACAGATGAAAAAGGAAAATTTTTATGGCCCGGATTTGGTGAGAACGCAAGAGTATTGAAATGGATTTACGAAAGGTTAAACGGAAAAACAGATGCAAAAGAAACAGCAATCGGTTACGTACCGACAACTGAAGCAATTGATACAAAAGGTCTTGATATGAAAAAAGAAGATTTGGAAAAAGTTCTTGAAGTAAATAACAATGAATGGAAAAATGAAATACCTGCACAAAAAGAATTCTTTGATAAGTTCGGTGATAAACTTCCGAAAGAAATGACAGAAGAATTGAATGCCTTTGAAAAAAGACTTGGCTAAAAATTAAATATATTTTGTAAAAATAAAAAGGACGGTTTTTAAAATCGTCCTTTTTTTATTGGGGAAAAAAATTAACGGGGAGAAAAAATGCG
>DOWN01000145.1:0-170 GCA_003519545.1 Bacteroidota bacterium | reverse complement strand
CGGGGAGAAAAAATGTTTGTAAAAATTATTGTTTATCTGTTACATAAATTTTAAATAACTAATCAGAAAAAAAACTAAAACTATTGAAACAGCAATTATTATAATTCCTTTGTAATTTTTTAAACTGATTTTCCTGTATTCCTCTTCAGGTTTATTTGAATAATCACCTT
>DOWN01000280.1 GCA_003519545.1 Bacteroidota bacterium | reverse complement strand
ATACGTAATTTTATTATCCGACGATGAAAAATTTACGTAAATAATATCAACTGAATCTACGGAAGTAACGGATAAAATCCCTAAAATATTAAGGGAATTTTTACCAAAAAGATCGTTAAAGTTAAGCATTAAAACTGTAACAAATATAACTTAAATACGAATTATAATCTATGTAAATACATTAACATAAGTTTTGTTAAGTATTAACAGTAATTTAAATCAGAAATCTGTTTGTATTTAATTTTAAATATTTTTTAATGATTTTGCATCAAACAAAACAGCAAGATGGAAGAATTTAATATAGATATTAAAAATAATAACGACATTACAATATTGTATCTTGACGGGTTTCTTGATGCACACACATCAGGCGAACTGGAAAAAAGTTTTGAAAAATTAATCGAAGAGAAGAAGTATAAAATAGTGGTTAATTTTGATAAACTTTCATATATCTCCAGTGCAGGATTAGGGGTTTTTATGGCATACATAGAAACAATGAGGAACAATAACGGTGATGTGAAACTTTCAAATATGAGTGATAAAATTTATAACATATTTGATATGCTGGGATTTCCGATTTTATTTGAGATTTACAAAGAGGAACAAACAGCACTCGAAAAATTTAATCAATAAGTAAAGATTATCAAGATTTGACTAACGCAAACAAAATAGTGATTTCAAGTTCAACAAAGAATCTCGCAAAAGTGAGAAATTTTGTTGAGAATAAAGCGGTTGAACTTGGATTTGATTCAAATGAGATTAATCAGATAATTTTATCTGTTGATGAGGCATGCACAAATATAATAAAATACACACATAACTTTAATGAAAGTGAAAATATCGAAGTTATCACAGAATCTAAGAATAAAGAATTCAGAATAATAATGAAATACAGAGGACGTGACTTCGATCCGAACAAAATGGAAGAACCGAATATGAAAGAATACTTTAATAATTTTAAAGTAGGAGGTCTTGGAATACCTATGATGAAAAAATTTATGAACAAAGTTGAATATCATCACGTGAACCCTGATATGAATTCACTGACACTGATTAAAAGTCTTCAAAATTCTCGCTGAAAATTTTAAAAACTTTCCTCAATAAATGGAAATAACCAACTCACTTTCCAAACAACTCGAACTTAATTCACTGATAGAGTTTTCCCAGTTAATAAACAGTAATCTTGATTTAAAATTTATACTCGGGAATATTTTACTCAGCATTATGGGTAAGATGATGATTACAAAAGGAGTTGTTCTGATTAAAAAAGATACCGAAGATGACAGTAATATTTTTTGTATCGAATCAATCAAAGGAATAAGAATTGAAGAAAATGAAAAAGAGATTGAAATTGAATTTCCGAAAGGTGCCTACTTTGAAGCGGAAGAGATTAACGATACGAACGGAAATCAATTTTTTGTAAAAAACGGAATTCAATATTTTTTTAAAGTTTATTTCGGGCAAAAGTTGCTTGGGCTTCTTTGTCTCGGAAAAAAAATTACACCTCACTCGGGTTTAAGCAAAAGCGAGATTATTTTTATTGAAACGTTATTAAATCTCTCCTCCTCCCCTATCGAAAACACTATAAAGTTCAACGAAATAACGCGACTTAATGATTCTTTAAATTCAAAGTTGACACAGTTAAGGTCAATGTTTGAACTCAGTAAAGAATTTAATTCAAGTTTTCTTGAGAGAGATAAAATTTTAAAACTACTCGGGTTCACATTACTCGGCAATTTAGGTATCAGAGATTTTGCTATATTCACACGATACAGATCGGATAATTTTTATTTATTATATTCAAACAAAAAAATTGATACCGAAGGAATTGATTTTTCGTTTTTTAATAATGTGAAGCTTCCTTCTCTCGTGAGTAAAATTTCTGAAAACGATTTGACAGATTTTCTTATATCTAAAAATTATGAGTTGCTCGTTCCGACAATATCAAATAATGAAGTTCAGAATATTATATGTCTCGGTAGCCGTCTAAAAAAAGCACCTTATAAACAAAGCGATATAGAATATCTTCAATCAATTATTAATTTATCAGTTATTTCAATCGAAAATGCTTTGTTATTTCAGGAGTATCTCGAAAAACAACAGATAGAGAACGAACTGCGGATTGCAAAAGATATTCAGGTTGCATTGCTTCCAAAAGAAATTCCGCAGATTAAAGGATATGATATTGCGGCATTGAATATTTCCGCATTACACGTGGGAGGTGATTATTACGATATAATTCCCGTTACTGAAAATAAAACTGCGATTGTTATTGCGGATGTATCGGGCAAAGGAACACCTGCAGCATTGCTTATGTCAAACATACAATCAGCGGTTCATTCGTTTTTGAAATTATATGATGATGCTACATTCGATTTATCTACGATCACATTAAAAATTAATGAGTTAATTTTTGAAAATACATCTCCTGAAAAGTTCATAACTTTTTTCTGGGGCATATTGGATAATTCAAATAATACATTTACATATATCAATGCAGGACATAATCATCCCGTATTCTATAAAAACAACGAAGTAAAACTTTTGGATAAAGGCGGACTGATGATAGGTATAATGAATTTCGGAATTCAGTATGAAACAGGTACTGTTAATTTTGAAAAAGATGATGTATTGGTTTTATTTACAGACGGAGTTACAGAAGCCCAGGATTCAGGCAAGCAGGAGTTTGGCGATGAAAAATTAATAGAAATTATAAAAGGTCATTCAGAAAAAACCTGTAATGAATTAATTACCGAAATAAAAGATTCAGTTGAAAAATTTTCAGTTAACTGCAAACAGTTTGACGATATAACACTGATAGCAATTAAAAAGACTTAGTCTTTATCCATCCAAATTTGATTTTTATCCCGAAGAATTATCTGATACCTGTCTTTTCTTTTCTCAAGTTTTCCCATAACGTAAACATAATTTTCCAGAATATCCTGAAGATTTATTTCATTTAAAATTCCGGCGTGTTCTTCAAAGATTACAATTTCAAATCTGTTTTCTTTTGTTACGGGAATTGTCATAAGATACGGAAATCTGTTTTGAAGAAGTTCGCCAATACTTCCGAAGATTATAACTTCCTGACCCAGATAGTTTTCAAGACGTTTATATTCATTTATTTCAGAGATATTAAAATAATATTTATTTTCTTTATGTTCTGAATCGAAATCTTCAAGTTGTTTAGCACGGAAATCCCACCAGGTTAATCTTTCGTCATAGTCAGGATACTTCTGAACGGTATCACTCCAAATGCCAAGTTTATTTTCCTTTGCGTAATTCTGTGCCGCTACAAATTCATTATGAAATCTTTTACTGTTTCCGTATTTATTAAAATAAGGAGAGATGCCCTGTCTTACCACTTCAATGTTATAATTAATTTCTTTTCCGTTTTTTATCACAATCATATAAGCGAGCCATCTGTTAAAAATATCTTTTTCTCTAACGAGGTCATCTTTTTCAAGTCTTACATAATCAACATCCTTCATAAATTCCTTAGCCCATTGCCATGAGTCATAACCGAATGGAGAATCCGCTTTCACAGGATACTTGGAAGTATCTCTGAGAGTCTTATAATATTTATCCCAGTTTTTTCGGAGTTCATCAGTTTTTTGAGCGGCGTTATCATCTTTAAAAGTTTCTTCAGTATCGAGAAACTGCAGACGTGCAGAGCCGTCGAGTTTATCAAATCTGAAAGTATCACCGTCAACAACTTTAGTAACTTTAAACTCACCGATAATTAAATTGCTGTCGGTTTGAGAGATTGCAACCGGAACAGAAGTAAATAAAAATAAAAAACTTAAAAAATAAATCCGGGAAATGATATAAAAACTTTTGAGATTCATAGTAATTGATAGAAATAAAAAAGGGGCTTATCGCCCCTTAATAAAAAAAATTAGAAATTAATATTTAGTACCTTCAGAAACAAAAGGAATTAAAGCGAGATGTCTTGCTCTTTTAACGGCAGTAGAGAGTTTTCTTTGCATTTTCGCAGTAGCCCCTGTAATTCTTGCCGGTAATAATTTACCCTGTTCATTTAAGAATCTTGTTAAGAGTCTTGTATCTCTGAAATCAATATAAGTATCAATCCCTCTTTCTTTAAAGGGGTCTCTTTTCTTTGACTGTAAATTTTTCTTAGCAGTTTGCTGAGTTAATTTATAGTTATTTTTGTCGTTTGGTTTAATTTTCTTCATTAACTATTGAAAAATTATAGAATTATAGGAATTCAACAAATCCCTAAAAAATTTAATTAGTAATATACACATATTCATATTTTTTTTCAATGGAATAGTTTGGTTGAAAAAGGACTTTTTAGATTGCGTATCAAGTCCGCAATGATAGGGGTTTTAATGGATTTGGGATGTGTATTGACTTAAAATCCCGATGTATCTGGACAAACCGCAACAAAGGGGCTTTTATTAGTTCAATTTCAGACTACTCTTTGCCAATTGCTTTTAACTTTTTCTATCTTTTTCGGATCTTTTAAATCTTCATCCTTTATAAACTCCGCAAAAAAGCCACAATCTAAACAAACGTAAGATTCTAATCTGAACCATTTGAAACTTGATATCGCAATCGTACTTCTCTCTCCGCGTAATGCATCTGACTTGTTTGAATATATTTGACTGCCATTGCATTCAGGACACTTCCCCTTTTTAATTTCTGTTCTGCTCATAAAATTATTTTTTTAAATAGATCGTATTAACAACTTCAAAAAGGTTGTTTTCGGTTTTTATGTGGTGGAATCCGAGTTTTTTTGTTATTGAAATAAATTCTTCTACTGTTAAAAAATTTTCGATTGATTCGTTTAGATAACTGTATGCTTTGCTTTTGCTATTCGAAAGGAAATTCCCTACTGCCGGTATTATCTTTCCGCTGTATAAATTAAATATTTTTGCTTTGAATGTATTACTTTTGAAAAAATCTAAAACCACAAGCAAGCCGCCATTATCAAGCACACGGTAAATTTCTTTTAATGATGTTTCAAGATTATAAAAATTTCTCACTCCGAATCCCACTGTTACTACATCAAATGCTTTATCTGTGAATGGTAATTCTTCTGCTGAAGAATTTACTGTTCTCACTTTTGATGATTTTATTTTTTTCGAAAGTATCTCCAGCATATTATCGGATATATCACAAGCGTAAATCATATCAGGATTAAGTTTCATTAACTCTTTGGTTAAGTCACCCGTTCCTGCTGCAAGATCTAAAATTATTAATTTTTTAAAATCAAATAATTCAAGATTTTCTCTAATCCGGCTTCTCCAGATTTTATCAATATTTAATGTAAAAAAATGGTTTAAAAAATCATACTTGGGTGCTATCTCATCAAACATTGATGAAATTTTTTCGGGGGATTTATTTAATATTTTTTTTGATTCGTCAGGCAAAACGCATTGATTTAACCGGTTCAAATCTTGATGCAAGATATGAAGGAATTAATGTCGCAATAAAACATAAAAACAAACTTATGACGGAAATAAAAATTATTACATCATACTGCAAAAGTATCGGAACTGATTTCATATAATATAATTCAGGTAATCGGAAAAAATTAAATTTTAATTCTGCAAAACATAATCCGAGACCTATGATATTTCCGAGAACTACTCCGATAATACCAATTAACAATCCGTCATAAATAAAAATTTTCATTATACCTGAATTGCTAACTCCAAGTGATTTAAGAATTCCAATTGACTGAGTTTTTTCAAGTACGAGCATTAATAGTGTGGAAACAATATTGAACACAGCGACGAGTATTATTAAACTTAAAATTATTGGTGTCGGTGCTTTCTGCAAGTCAACCCAGTTAAATAAAGGTCTGTATAATTCAAATAAGGATTTCGGATAATAGGGATAACCGAGCATTTTTTTAAGTGTGAACACAAGTTCATTTGCCCTGTCTATGTTATCAATTTTAATTTCAATTCCTGAAACATTATTTCCCATTTCAAATAATTTCTGAGATGAAGGGATATCGGTATAAATAATTAAATCATCATAATCACGTAAACCGGTTTCATAAATTCCTGAAATTATAAATTGTTTAATCTTCGGTTGATTAAGCGGAGACGGAATTCCATTGAGTCCAAACACAATTACTTTATTGCCAGTGTCAAGCCCTAATCTTTCAGCAAGTTTCTGACCAATTAACAGCCGACCGATAGATGAATCAACGGGAGTTAAATCAAAACTTCCTTTTATAATTTTGTTACGGGTAGTGGAAAGATCAGTTTGCGGATTTATTCCTTTAAGAAGTATGCCTTCTATATTTTCTTTATATCTTATCACCGCTTCTTTCTGAATAAATTTTGAAATGCCTGTAATTCCCGTTATTTCAGATTGAATTTTTTCAATTGCAAAATCCGCATCACTTAATCCTTCCTGCTGAAAAGAATTTATCTGAATATGAGAGACAAGTCCTGCAACTTTATCTTTGATTTCTTTTTCAAAACCACTCATAATGGATACGGCTATAATCAATGCTGCTACGCCGAGTGTAACGCCGAGTATGGAAACATACGTAATAAAAGAAACAAACTTTGAATCTTTGCTTGAGAATAAATAACGTTTCGCTATGTATGCTTTATAATTCATTTTTATTCAGCGAGTAAATATGCTCTTATAAACTCATCAATTTCACCGTCCATAACTGCCTGTGTATTACTTGTTTCGTGATCTGTCCTGTGATCTTTAACCATATTATAAGGATGGAATACATAACTTCTTATTTGACTTCCCCATTCAATTTTTTTCTTAGTTTTATTTATAGTTTCAATTTTTTCAAGTTCTTTTTCTTTTTCAAGTTGGTAAAGTTTTGACTTTAACATTTTCATAGCGTTTTGTCTGTTTTGCAACTGTGACCTTTCAGTCTGACATCCGACAACAACACCGCTTGGCAGGTGAGTTATTCTAACGGCTGTTTCAACTTTGTTAACATTCTGACCTCCCGCACCTCCGGATCTGAATGTATCAATTTTTAAATCAGCGGGATTAATTTCAATTTCAATCTCATCATCAACGATTGGAGTTACAAAAACGGCAGCGAATGAAGTATGTCTTTTTTTATTTGCATCGAAAGGAGAAATTCTCACAAGACGGTGAACACCATTTTCCGCTTTTAAAAATCCGTAAGCATATTCTCCGAAAACTTCGATTGTCGCACTTTTAATTCCGGCACCGTCTCCGTCGAGTCTATCAATTAATACCGCTCTGAAATTATTTTTTTCGCAATATCTCAGATACATTCTGAGTAACATCTCCGCCCAGTCCTGAGACTCCGTTCCGCCTGCACCGGAGTTAATTGTAATAATACAATCCCTTACATCATCAGGGTCTGAGAGCATTTTACGAAATTCGAGTTCGTCAAGTTGTTTTATAAATTTATCAAGATCTGCCTGTATTGCCTCTTCGGCTGAAGATTCATTTTCAGATTCGGAAAGTTCAATTAAAAGTTCAACATCAGAAAACATCATTTCAACTTTTTTGAAGTCGTCAATCCATCTGTTAAGAATTTTTATTTCCTGAAGGATGCTTTGTGCCTGTTTCTGATCGTTCCAGAAATCCGGGGCTTCTGTTTTTTGTTCAAGTTCTTTGACTTTGAAGACCTTTTGGTCTAATTCAAAGAAACCTCCTTAAGTTATCCAACTTAAGTTTATAATCTTTTAAAATATATTTCTGCTGTTCAAACATATTATTTTTCTATCTCCATTTTTAATAGTGCTGATGCGAGAGTTTTTCCCTGAGCATCAAGTTTGAGAGAGACAGTTCCGCCTCCCCCGAGTGTATTGTTAAGTATAAAATTCAAAGCGTTAATATTTGGCATTTCATATCTGATAACTTCACCTTCACAGATACCTTTAAAAAATTCTTTAACTCTTTCTTCAGTCACTTCTCTTTTAATCAATTCATAATCTTCTTTTTTAAATGCTATCAATCCGATATTAGCCGCATCACCTTTATCTCCGCTTCTGCCGTGACAGATTTCTCTTAACTGAATTTTCATATTAAATTTTTAAGTGCTTTATTTTCTTCTTTAATTCTTACAAAAAGCATCAGAGCGTTAAGTATTGTAAAAATCACCGCTATGAGATATAAGTTAAAAATCATTGGTATTACAAAAATTTCACAGACTACAATTATATAATTCGGATGATTTAAATATTTGTAAATTCCATGTCTGACTCGATTTTTTCCCGGAATTAAAATAATTCTTGTATTCCAGTATTTTCCAAGTGTGGTTAAAACATACACTCTCAGAATTTGTAAGATAATGAAAATTACCAAAAATACGTAATTTATTGTATGCAGAACAAATTCCTTATCCTTTAAGAAAAATTCAACGGGAAGACTTAAAAGAAAAAAAGTATGGAGTAAAACTATATATTTATAATGAGATTTTCCAAACTCAACTCCACCGTTTGAAAATAAAAATTTTTCGTTGCGTTTTGAAATGACGAGTTCAGTTAATCTTTGAATGATTATAAAAATATATATGAAAATAAATAATGTCATAGATTTTTCATTTTAAGTAAAAGCAAATCAAGGGAGAATCCCGGTCCCAGCGAAGCCATCAGACCTAAGCCGTTAGAAAATCCTTTTTTTAGAAATTCATAAAGAACATAAATTGCCGTTACGCTTGACATATTTCCATAGTTTTGCATTACGCTAATTGTATTGTTTAGTTCATTACCTTTCAGATTTAAAGATTCTTTATATGCATTAATTACTTTTATTCCACCCGGATGAATTATGAAATTTTTTATATCAGTATTTTTTAAATTATTTTGTTTTAAAAATTTTTTTATATCAGGAGAAATATATTTACTTACCAATGAAGGAATATCTTTAGAGAAAATAACTTTTAAACCGTCCTGAGTTACATCCCAGCCCATAACATCTTTTGTATTATAATAAATTTTACTTTGTGAATTTATATATTTAATTTCAGATATATTATTTTTCAGTTTGAAATTATCACCTGTAATTAAACAAGAAACAGCACCGTCTGAAAATAAACTTGTTGCTATTAAATTACTTTTAGAAAAATCATTTCTTATAAAAGTTAAAGAACATAATTCAACGGCACAAAATAAAACAACCGAGTTTTTATTTTCATTTGCAATTTTAAATGCTTTATTCAAACCCGATACTCCGCCGGCACAACCTAAACCCCAAATTGGATATCGGTTTATATTTTTATTAAGTTTCAATTTATTAATCAGATAAGAATCAATTGTTGGAGTTGAAATACCGGTTGATGTAATAAAAATTATATCAGTAATTTTTGATTTAGAAATTCCGGTTTCTCTTAGGGATTTTTTAATTAGCGATTCGAGAACATCCGTAGAAATTTTTATAAATAAATCGTTTTTCTCTTTGAAA
>DOWN01000105.1:4567-6122 GCA_003519545.1 Bacteroidota bacterium | reverse complement strand
ATTTATATCTTTAAATAATATTTATTCTCAACAATTTATTCAACTTGATTCTGCAGTTGAAACCTCGAAGGGAAAATTTTTTATAGCCAAAATCCAAATGGCGTGGACTACTTTTACACAAAATACAGTAAATGTAAAATTAGAATGGGGATTATACCAAGACACTAATTATAATCCTATTGATTTTAAATACACTGACACAACTCTCACTCCCGGACAGATTCAACAATTTTCACAAGAGGTAATTCCATTACATCTTCCATTACTTTATCGAAGTAATTCCGGAAGCGGTCAAGGATACTCTTCTAAATATTTACAATCAGACACATTATCATATTCAGATACAAACACAACTCTATTTAGATTAAAATTACGTCTCAAAGAATTACAAGATTTACACAATTATCTGATTTCCGAACTTGCAAAAAATGAAGGTGCAATAATCCGATTATCCGATTTCATCAAAGAAGAAGAACTTTTATTTCCGGAGCATAAATGAAAATATTAATATTAAATATAATACTAATTATAGCTGCGACTATAATTAGCATAGAGCCCTATCGGGCAAATACAAAAAACACTGTTTCACATCTCGGATTTTCGAGAAAACTTAACATCCACATTCCACTTGCACAGGGATATAGACCCTGTAAGCAAATAAAATTTGAATCACAATTAAATAGCAATCTAATAATTTACACTCCGGGTCAAAATGACTCGGAGTATTTTCAAAAAGGAGAAATAAAATGTGTAATAACGGATTAAGTTGTGATTATATAGATGAATACGAAGGTCAACGATGTAAAAATTGTGGAGTTTTTTATGCTTGGGGTCAAGCACCTTGGGATCTTTCATATCAATGTGAAAATTGTGGTGAAGATATTCATGAATGTAATTGCGAATCAAGTATTGATGAAGAAGTATAATTTAATGTAATAAAATTATGTCTCAAGTATTAAAAAAAATTTTTGAATTATCTGAATCCCGGAAAATTCAAAAAAAGAAAAAAGCAAAATACAGCAAAGCTCGGAACACAACCTATAAACAACACAAAGCTACTAATGAACATTGCAAACTATTCAATCACCGGTTAAAAACTAAAAAATAAAAAAATGAATTCAAGATCCATTCAAAACGACTTACTAAATTATACATTAAACAACTCAAACCACGACACAAAAAGAAATTACATTTCAATGTCTCATATTCATCTCCCGGTTGATAATTTAATTGATATATATAAAAAAGGATTTGAAACATCTCCTGAAATTAAACTGAAGTGTTACAAAGGTTACCAAATGGAACGTGACATTTTAATTCGGTTAAAAAAAATCTACGGAGATAAAATTAAAACCGACATTGAGTATCACTCCGGGTTTGTAAAAGGACATCCCGATTTTGAAATAGAAAATATTCCCGGTGATTGCAAATCTGTCTTAATGGATGAATGGTTACCAACTAATCATATTCCGAAAAAGGTTTATTGGCAAATGCAAGGTTACTTATATTTATCCAAAAAATTAAAAGGATTTTTGATATATGAATCACGTGAAAC
>DOWN01000105.1:3557-4444 GCA_003519545.1 Bacteroidota bacterium | reverse complement strand
ATTGGAAGTCTTCAAAAACGACCACATCCAAAATCAAATCGAACAAAAAATTAATGAAATTTCTAAAATACTATCAGATTTATCCTTACAATTACTCGGTGCAGAAAAACCTGAAGCAATCCAACTACAAGAATCAGAAATAACCTACTCATGTTAAAAAAATAAAAATAAAATGGAAATTGAAACATTCAAAGAAGCAGAAAAAATCCAAGAAACAATTCAGGATATTGATAAACTTAAAGATATAATTAGAGATATAGATTGTGATAACTTCAATGACAAACAAGAATTATTATTCAACGTAATCCCTGTGCTCGATAATGAAATCTTTAGACTGAATGAAAAATTCGAGAAATTATGAACAATGAATTGCATTTAATCATAAATTTTTCAAGAGATATGAGACAAGATGTATTTAGTGGCATATTTCCAGGTGATATATTACAAGAGCTTCAAGAAATGTTAAAAGGTGATGGAATGTTCTATTTTACTTTAGGTGGAATACCTCGTAGAGTTACTGAAGGATGTGATGTATATATTTGTATGGAAAATAGTATTTATGCAAAATGCAAAGCCGGTGCAATAATGGGAGGTTCTCAAAAATCCTTTCAGAGAGATAACGGGGAATATGCTGTCTTCGACCCAAATGCCTGGCTCGTTCTTTCCGGACCTCTTATAATAGCAAAAGAAATTATATATTATAAATCCTTTCGTGGAATCAGATACACAGAATCCCTTTTTTAATAGAATATTTTGAGTATAAACCCGGTCAGGTGCGATTATTTTCCCATTGGTCGATTAATTAGCCGACCTCCTGATGAACGAGAGAACCTCAAAACTTAAAAATTTATAGATTTGTTAAATTGGCGGATTTTCATATTTTGCAA
>DOWN01000105.1:0-3485 GCA_003519545.1 Bacteroidota bacterium | reverse complement strand
TGGCGGATTTTCATATTTTGCAAAAAGCGTGGTTTATCAAAAAGTGCATTTTTGGAAATTCTCATTGCAAATAGCGTGGTCAACCTCCAAAAAGTGCCAAAGAAAACCGCAATTCCAGAAAATTTCATTGCAAATAGCGTGGTTTTTTTATTGCAAAAAGCGTGATACAATACATTACACACGTTATGTATTTTGAATTTTCAAATCCTGGATTAGTAAATTCGTCACCAATAAATATATCAAATCATAATTCTATAAATAAAAATGTAACAATTTCTTATAACAGACCAATAAATCAATTTGATACTGTTTTAAAAAGTTCGTTAGTTGCCTGGCAAAGTAATAGGAATGGTAAATGGGATTTATTTGGGAAAAAATATTTTAAATCAACAGGTTGGCATGATATAATAATTGATACAACTTCTGGAGACAAAAATAATCCTGCTGTGATTTATATTAACGATTCAACTTATATTATTACATATGAAAAGAATTTTGATATTTATTACAGACAAGTGAATACAATTACGAATTTTGTTTCAAACGAAATCAATATAACACAAACACCTTCACAAAAAGAAGTTAATCCTGAAATAACAAATTTTAAAGAAAGTTCAAGTAATCTATGTTTAGTGTTTGAAAGATATAAACAGGATTCAGCTAAGAGTTTATATTTTGCAAAAACTCCATATTCGGATTTAAATTTTACAAATATTTTTTTTCTTGATTCAAGTTATGATAATTCAAATGTAAAATTTTTCAATTCGTATTTATCTGGAAATTTTTATTCTGTATATGAGAAAAAAATTAATGGAATATCAAAAGTTAAATGTAAAGAAATTAGACCAAATTCTACAGTAGGAGATTATGTAGTAATGCGTGACAGTATTAACCAGACAAAAAATTATAATAATTTTCATTTTCCAATGATTGTTGATAATCAATTGAATACACTTCCCTCATATGCCTGCATTTTTCAGTTAACAAAAAATAATAGGTCGAATTTAATTTTTGCTTATAGTGCTGCTTATCCACCTTCTCAATTGGTAGACTCCACTTATATAGGTGATGGAAATTCGAATTCAGAAGTTACAATTAATTATGGTTTTAGAACATTATTTGCGAGTTTTAAAATTTATGGTGTTTATACAAAAGATTCCGGAAATATCTCAAGTTTATTTATGCGTTCAAAAATAATTTACACTGCTTCCATTAATCAGATTTCTTCGGGGGTTCCTGATAATTTCCGGTTGGAGCAAAATTACCCAAACCCGTTCAATGCGGGAACGAAGATTAGGTTTGCGGTGAAAGATAATAATTCGATTGTGAATTTATCTGTTTATGATGTTTCAGGAAGATTGATAAAAAATTTATTGAATGAAAAGTTTGATGTCGGTGAGTATGAATATTTATATAATGCAGAGGAATTGAGTTCAGGAGTTTATTTTTATTCATTAAAGTCAGGTGATTTTTCAGAGACCAAGAGGATGGTTTTGTTGAAGTGATAAAGTATTTGTGTTTTCGCAGGAGTCCGCTTTGAGAGACTCCTGTGGAAGAAAATGATTTTAATAAAATAATTTCAAAAAAATTTACTTTACTAAAACCATTTTTTTAGAAGAAATAAATAATCCATTCACAATCAGAGAATAATAATAAACTCCGGCGGAAAGATTATAAGATGAAGAGTTGAAACTCACTGTAAAACTTCCGTCGGGATATGCTTTGTTATTCAATACATCCGCAACTGATCTACCCGTTTCATCATAAATTCTGATTGTCACAAACGCAGGTTTTTTCAAAACCAAAGGAATCTGTGTCTGTGGATTAAAAGGATTAGGATAATTCTGATCAAGTTTATAATCACCGGCAAAAGTATTTTCAGGATTTATCACAGATAAAGACCTTGCAATTTTCACTGCTTCCCAAGTATCAATAGTTCCCCATCCAATTTCACGGTTTGGATTTGATGTATTACTTGCGGTTGATTTTAAAAGACCTACAACTTGCATTGGTGTAAGAGAAGGATTTGCGGAAAGTATAATTGCACAGGAACCCGCAACCATTGGACAAGAAAAAGAAGTACCGCTTCCGTTATTTGTGTAACCTGTTCCCGAACCACATACCGCTGTTGTATTTCCACTGCCAACAGCCATTACATCAGGTTTTATTCTTCCGTCTGTAGTCAATCCAACAGATGAAAAACTTGATCTTGCTCCGTTAAAATTTATAGAACCAATTGTCAAAACACTGTCTCCGTCAGCCGGAGCATTAAGAGTATTATGCGAAGCATTAAATCCGTTATTGCCTGCGGAGTTTACTACTATGATACCTTTATTTACAGCAAGGTCAGCGGCAATTGTAATTCTGCAAGAGTCCCCGTTCATCCAAGTCCAGTTATACTGATATGGAGAACCCGGATCAAAATCGAGATACCCGAGAGAACTTGTTATAATATCAGCACCGAGAGAATCAGCCCATTCAGCAGCGGCTATCCAGTTATCTTCTTCCACAGGAGTTTCAGATTTTGTATTTTCAGTTTTTGCAATTATATATCGAGATTGAAAAGCAGGAGAAATCAAATTTCCCGGAGCAAAACCCGCAACCAAAGATAAAGTTCTTGTCCCGTGACATCCATCCCCTTCATGTCCGGGAATGTTACCTATTATAGTATCATTATTTACAAAATCATAGGTTCTTATTCCGCGAACTCTCATAGAATCAAAACAGGGATGCATAAGATTATCAACTCCCGTATCAAAAGAAGCAATCAAAACTCCCTGCCCTTTGTATCCGCTGTCATGACAAATTGGAACATTTATCATTTCGCTTTGAGCAAGCGAGCCACCGTAATTCAAGGAATATGAAGAAGAGTTATCGGATTGGATATTTTCAAAACCTTCAGTAGAGTTCAGAAGTTTTTTATAATTTTCGTTATACCTGTATTTAGAAACGAGTTCAATTGATTTTACAAAATCAAGTTCAGCGAGATTTTTCATCACATCATAAGTAGCATAACCTGAAACAGAGTTGAACCATTTAGAAATATGTTTCACATTAAATCCTGAATTTTTTAATAACTGAACATATTCATAATTAACAGGAATATCAGTAAAATCAGCAATTTCGTTGTTTAACTTTTGTCTTCTTTTTTTGTTATCTGCGGTAAATAAATTTTCAGCATCTGACAAGTTATTGTTACCCTTATCACGTAGGTTAACCCAGATATGAAAAACACCTGAAGGGGATAGTGAATTATTCACTGCAAAATTCAGATTATAAGAAAATTTATTATTTTCTTTGGATGAATAGAAACCTGTGAATAAAAAAATTGAGATTAATAATACTAACTTTTTCATATGATTTTAAACCTGAAAATTTTTTAAAATTTTTTAATCAAAAAAATAATAAAAAATTTCCGGGAATATGAATTCCCTTTAATTTTGCTATAATTAAAAAATTTGAGTTTTTACAAAAAATTTATTTTA
>DOWN01000149.1:1166-4214 GCA_003519545.1 Bacteroidota bacterium | reverse complement strand
ATATTTATTTTCTGAATTTAGAACTTAATTTTAATAAAATTTTTAAAAGAGAAATTTTTAATGAATCACTATTGTATTTATTAAAATAACTAATACAATCATCATTCCAGATTTTAATCATATTTTTTCTATCTTTATAAATACTAACACCTTTTTCGTGAATAATTTTTGATTCAGGCAAATAAAATATGGAATAACCTGAAAGATAAATTTTTTTACAAAGATCAACATCGTTAAAAAACATTTTAAATCTATCATCCATATAATTAATTTTTTCCAAAATATTTTTTCTTATCATTAAAGCAGCAGCCATAGGCTGATCCACTTCAATATCATTTTCAGGTTTGAAATTTTTTATTTTCCAATTTGAAATATTTTTAAAAACCACAGACATTTCCCAAAACAAATCATTTATTTCAGGGAAATTTCTGCAAGAATCCTGTAAAGTGCCGTCCTGATTTAGCAAAGCAGGTGCTACCGCTCCTATATTTTCATTTAACATTAATTTATTTACAAGAATTTCTAAAACGTTATTCGAAAGTTCTGTATCGGGATTTAAAAGAAAAACAAAATCCCCTTTTGAAAGTTTCATACCCTGATTACACGCAATTGTATATCCGAAATTTTCTTTATTCTCAACTAAATTTAAATGATCAAGACTTAGATTTTTTATTTTACTGATTGTATTATCAGATGAAAAATTATCAACAACAATTACTTCATAATCAAAACCGGAATTTTTTAAATCAGAATATAATGAAGTTAAACACGATTCTATTTCATCACAACTATTCCATGTTACAATTACAACACTAATCATTTAATAAAATTTATTTTTCCAAATTTTTCACTGCACCAATTATTGCAAGATTAACCGAACGCACTGTGGTTTTCTCATTCATTTTTTTCAAAGGTTCAATATATTTTTTATTTCCACTTGCTCCTAAAAGTTTAATCAAGGCAACTTTCATCGGATTATAATTCCAATCAATATATTGAAATGCTTTTTGATTTACATCATCGTCTTTTGCAAAATATACCAATGCCTGTACTGATTCAACTCTCACTCTCGCATCGATATTTTTTCCGAAAGCAATATCCAATAAAACATTTTTAATTTTTTCATCCGGTTTTATTCTTGCAGCCGAATCCAATCCCTGAACAACTGCTAATTTTATAACATGTCTGTGTGATTCAGTATCTTTATACGAAATTAAAATGTCCGGATATTTAGAATCGGGTAAAATTTTTGTTAATGATTTTAAAACTTCAGAAATAATATATTCGTTTTTTTCCGATAGAAGAAGTTGATTTAAAAAACTTTCGCCGCTTGATAGTTTTATTCTTCCGATTGCATCAACGATTCCCCTTTTAACTTTTGAATTGTTCTGAAATGAATAAGCATCAATCAATGATTTCACAACATTATCTCTTTTATATTCAGACAGTGCAAGTGCGGCTTCATATCTGACAGCCCAAAATTCATCGGTTTTAAGTTTATTAATCAATACTTCAAGAATTAAATTATCGTAAGGATATGTTTTTAACTCGCGGATAGCCATTATTCTGTCAATAGGTTTTTCAGATTTAATAATCTGATTATATATTTCAATTCTATCTCTTTTATAATTTAATTTTTCTAAAAAATGATTTCCATGATCGAAAACAATGAATTCAGGTTTAGCAGGGAAATCAATCTCAAACTTATTTTCGAGACCTTCAATGTTAATATTCTGAACAAACTTTAAAGTGTCATAACTTATAAGTAAATCAACAGGCATTTTAAAAACAGGAGTTAAAGTATCGGCAGGTTTTAATTGTTTCACCTCATAAATAATTTTTTTCCTTTCGTCATCATAATTCCATGATACATCAAATTCAGGATACCCTGCTTTCCAAATCCATTGGTCAAACATCCATTTATAATCTTTACCGATACTTGTTTCATTCACAGTTTCATTTACAGCATTTATTAAATCCTGAGTTTCAACAATTCCATACTCATTATCTTTTAAAAATTTATTTAGACTTTTTTTAAAATAAAAATCTCCGAGAACTTTTCTCATTGAGTTAATAATTACAGAACCTTTGCTATAATTATTAGCAGTTAGACTACCATTACCAGCCCAAATAGAAAATTTTCCGACTCGATTCTGTGCTCTTGTAGCATCATCCTGATTTTTTAACATTTCATAATCAAACTCATCTTCTCCATGAAATTTTTGAGTCCAAATATCATTGCAGAAAGTAGCGAAAGATTCATTCAACCAAAGTTCACTCCAGTTTCTGCAAGTAGTTAAATCTCCCCACCATTGATGACCAAGTTCGTGTGCAATTAATCCGTCTGATGAATAATCATTTTCAATTTCAGGCGTATAATAAGAACGTTCATTAAGAACAGTTGCCGTAGTATTTTCCATACCGCCATAAATGAAGTCTTTTACAACAACCTGTTTATAATTTACCCAAGGATAAACGTAGTCAAAATATTCGTTAAATAATTCCATCATAGCACCGGTATTTCTAAATGAATATTCTCCTTCGTTAATTCTGTTTTTATAAACATAAGATTCAACCGGAACAATTTGAGAATTATCTTTCACAATATGATAATCACCAGCACCAAGCATTATCAAATAACTTGAGTGCGGTTTATCCATAACCCAATGGTCAATTCGTTTTCCGGGATTGTCTGATGGATAAGATTCTTTCAAATAACCGTTTGAAATCGAAACAAGATTTTCGTCTAACTCTACTTTAATTTCGGAAGTAGATTTATCATTTGGATAATCATATATCGGAATCCAGTGTTTGTTATCTTCACTTTGACCTTGCGACCAAATCTGCATTGGGAAATCAGGATTAAGTTCAGTCGGATATATAAAATATAAACCTGCCTGAGGTGAACATGAGTAATTAATTTCACAAAGTAATGTATCAGAAATATTATAATCTTTATTTAAATTAATATTTAATTTTTTCCCGTCATAATCAAAATCTTTTGTTTCAAATCCATTAATAAAAATATTATTTATATTAAATGATATG
>DOWN01000149.1:0-1117 GCA_003519545.1 Bacteroidota bacterium | reverse complement strand
ATTCAGAGGAGATAATTTTATTTTCCCGTAGCCTTTTATATTTTTATTTAAAATATCAGGTGAAATAAAAAAATCATAATGCAAAACATCATAAGTTCTTATCCTTTCAGGTTCCGGGATAGACTGTGAATACAGGTTTAAGGCAATTATTAACTGAATAAACAAAATGGGGAAAATTTTCATAACTATTTATGTTTAGTTTTCTTAATTATAGTGTTTTTATGATAGAGTTTAGAAGTTCGAGGATAATCAGTCATATAATGTAAACCTCGAGATTCTTTTCTTTTCATTGCCGAAGCAATAATTAAATATGCAACCGTAACTAAATTTCTTAACTCAAGAAGTTCAACATTTAATTTAGTTTTCAGATAAAATTCATTAATTTCCTCTTGCATCATAACAATTCTCCTCATTGCTCTTCTAAGTCTATACATATTTCTTACGATGCCGACAAAATCACTCATAAGTTTTTTTATTTCAAATTTATCATAAGAAATTAAAATCCACTCTTCAGGATTTTCTGTCCCATCATCATTCCAGTCATAGATGTGTGACAAAGGAATATTCTGATTTAAAAATTTTTTGGTATCAATTTTCTTTTTCAAATCATTATAAATTGCATCGGCGAACACCATCGCTTCCAGCAAAGAATTTGATGCGAGTCTATTTGCTCCATGAACTCCGGTACTTGCAACTTCACCGCAAGCATATAAATTTTTTAAATTTGTTTTGCCGTTTAAATCTGTTTTGATTCCGCCACAAGAATAATGTGCAGCAGGGACAACCGGTATAAAACCTTTTTTTAAATCAATTCCTTTTGAAATGCAAGTTTCATATATATTAGGAAATTCTTCTTTAAATTTATTGATGCCTATAGGATTTATATCAAGATAGACGAAGTGGTCACCTGTTTTTTTCATTTCATTATCTATTGATCTTGCGACGATATCTCTCGGAGCGAGAGATCCTCTTTTATCATAATCTTTCATAAATTCATAACCATCAATTCTTTTCAATACAGCACCTGCACCTCTGACAGCTTCGGAAATTAAGAAAACATAAGGAGAGTTAATATCGGGATGTTCATATAGAGTTGTCGGGTGGAACTGAACAAATT
>DOWN01000192.1 GCA_003519545.1 Bacteroidota bacterium | reverse complement strand
AATAATTTTTATAAAAATAAAAAACTATGCTTTTGATGCTATATCTTTTCTGAAATACATATTTTTGAAATTAATTTTTTCAATTTCAGAATAGACTTTTGAGATTGCATCAGAGACAGAAGAGTCAGAGCCGGCAACTATATTTAAAACACGTCCTCCGGCTGTTACTAATTTATTTTCAACAATTTTAGTGCCTGAATGAAAAACTAAAGTCTCACTATCAAGATTAGAGAGACCTGTAATTTCGAAACCTTGCTCATAATCATCAGGATAGCCACCTGAAGCCAACACAACACTTACGTAATATTTTTTATATGATTCGAGGTTATAAGAATTTATATTATTTTCAGCGGAAGCAATCAGGAGATTTAAAAAATCAGATTTTATAAGCGGAAGAACAACTTGAGTTTCAGGATCTCCGAAACGGCAATTAAATTCAATAACAAATGGATTACCATCGGGAGAAATCATAAGACCTGCATAGAGACAACCTTTAAATTCACAACCCTCTGATTTCATTGCTGAAATTACAGGTTGGATAACTGATGATTTAACTTTTTCTATTATTTCCGGAGTTGCAACTTTTTCAGCCGGAGCATAAGCACCCATACCACCGGTATTTTTACCCGTGTCGTTATCACCAATTTTTTTATGATCCTGAGAAGCGGGTAGTAAAACAAAATTTTCTCCATCAGTGATAGCGAACACAGAAGTTTCCTGTCCGGTAAGAAAATCTTCAATTACAAAATTAGAACCTGCACCTGAAAAAATATTATCATCAATAAATTCATTAATAGTTTGAGAAGCAGTTTGAAAATCTTCAGCGATTATAACACCTTTGCCTGCAGCGAGTCCGTCTGCTTTTATTACGAGTGGGTAAGAATGATTTTTAAGAAATTCGAGAGCTTCATTTTTTTGAGATGCTGAAAAAGATTTGTAATCAGCCGTAGGTATATTATATTTTTTTAATAAATTTTTTGTGAATATTTTACTTGATTCAATTTGAGCCGCTGATTTTGAAGGTCCGAAAATTTTTATACCTGCTTTAGAAAATTTATCTACAATTCCGAGAGAAAGAGGTATTTCAGGACCAACAACTACGAAGTCTATTTTATTTTCTAAAGAAAAATTCAATAAAGAATTTATATCATCTGCTTTAATATTAACACATTGAGAAAATTCAGCGAGACCAGGATTTCCGGGAGCGGTATAGAGTTTGCAATTGTTATCTTTAAAGGACTGTGAGTTAAAAATTTTCCAACCGAGTGCGGATTCCCTTCCGCCGGAGCCGATTAGGAGAATGTTCGTTGGGAAATTGTTATGTTTTGTATTGGTTGTATTTGTTGTGTTGCTCATTAATTTTTGAAGTTAAGTCAATTGGTTTGTTTCAGTGAGTTTATTTAAAGTTGTTATTACACCATTTAAATTATCCGATACGTCATTGTCGGAGAATCTTATTACATTAAATCCTAAGTTTTTTAAATTTTTAATTCTGATATCATCTTGATCTTGTTTGCCTATGTGGCTAAATCCATCGGTTTCTATAATTAGTTTTAATTCTTCGCAGAAGAAATCTACAATGTATTTATCAATTGGTCGTTGGCGTTTGAATTTATAACCGTTCAGTTGACCTTTGCTGAGGACAAATTTCCACAGGTAAGTTTCAGCTTTGGTTGGGTTTTTTCGTAGGTATTTAGATTTTGATTTTAGGTTTTTGTTGTAATTATTGTTGGGTTTCAAAATTAAAAAAGTTTGTTATTAAATTTTATATTAAATACTTTCCGAAAATCTAGATTGTAAATCTTTGTTGTAAATTGGAGATGTAAATCTGCTTTATAAATATGTGTCAAAAGTCTGTTTTGTAAATCCTCCCCCTAAATCCCTCCCGACAAGTCGGGATTTCGTGAACTCAACCTCCAAAGGGGGACTTGTATTTCTTTTCTTTAATAACTTAATTTCTTTTTTTATTCAACACATATACATCATTATCAAATCCTCCTGTAAATCCTCCCACTAAATCCCTCCCGACAAGTTGGGATTTCGTGAACTCAACCTCCAAAGGGGGACTTTTATTGTTAATCGAATCTTAGAAGGTGGTTGAATTTTTTTGCGATTTGTTCAGTGAGTTCTTTTCTGTCGTATTGTTTTACAACTTCATTATTGGCAACGGGCATATCATTATTTTTCCATAACTGATAATATTCATAAAAAGCATTTACAAGTAATTCAGGATTTTCTTCGGAAATAAATTTAACGGCGTTATAATTTTCAAGTAATTTTTTAGAAACACCTTCAGGAATGCATGCCACAATATTTTTTCTACTGCCGATATACTCACCAATTTTTCCCGGCATAGCCGCATCATCATTTTCACCCCTACTGATTAATAGGAATAATAAGTCTGAAGACATTATATATCGAACGCAATCAATATGTTCAAGATAGCCGAGAACATTAATGTTATTTTTAATGCCGTAATCTTCTATAACTTGTAATAAATCTTTTGGAAGATTGCCAATAAAACAAAATTCAATTTTATCTTTAAGATCAGGATATTTTTGGAACAACAATTTAATAGAATCAAAATAATACAACGGGTCGCGGGTATAAAAACTTCCCGAATAAGTTATTCTCATTTTGCCGGATTTTGGAGCAGGATTTTCCGATGCTTTTTCAAAATCTTGAGTATCATATCCATGCGGAACTATAACTACATCATTGTAACCAATGTTACCATATCTTGCGAGAATCAATTCTTTAACTCTTCGATTAGTAGTGAGAACAAATTCAGATTCTTTAATAACATTTTTTTCCAATCTGATATTTGCGAGTTTATGATACGGAGTCGGGTAATGATTTAAGACGGGACTATCAACCCATGCATCTCTGTAATCAGTAATTAAGGGAACATTATATTTATTTTTAACTGCGACACCGATAAGGTGGTCTGTATAAGGAGGAGCGGTGGAATAAACTATGTCAAAGCCGCCATATTTTTTCCATACTTCATCAATTTTTTTCAGAGCTTTACGTTTCCAAAATTTTTTACTGTCGGGGATAAGAAAAAACTGTGAAATTTTACTCGCAGTTTTTCTTAAATTTTCATTAGGTGCTTTAACAATAATTTTATCCGGATTGAATTCACCTTTTCCGGTTCTTTCAATAATAATACCTGAATCAATCGCTTCATTTAACAGAGATTTATCAACAGCAAAATATTTTTTTGGAGAATCGGTGATTACAACAGGTTGCCAGTTAAATTCAGGAAGGTATTTGGCAAACTTTAATGTTCTTTGAACTCCACCCATTCCCATAGGTGGAAAGTAATAAGATATAATGAGAACTTTATTCAAATAATTTTGAAAATATTAAAATAGATTTTTATAATAGAAAAATTACAGGATTATTAAATCTTTAGTAGAAGTATTTAAAATATCACATCCTGATTCAGTAACAACAACATCATCTTCAATTCTAACTCCGAATGAGTTTTCAATATATATGCCCGGTTCGATAGTTACAACATTTCCGGCTTTAAGTTTAAATTCAGAGAAAGGATTTAGCTTTGGAATTTCATGAACAGCAAGCCCTAATCCGTGACCGAGACCATGACCAAAATTGTTTCCATAACCTTTTTCTTTAATATAATTTCTTGCAATGGCATCAACTTGATTACAAATTTTTCCTTCTTTGACAGCATCGACAGCCATTTTCTGAGCATCTTTTACTGTGTTATAAACAGAGATTTGTTCATCAGTCAGGTGACCGATACCGACAGTTCTTGTCATATCAGAGCTGAAACCATTAACAGAGCAACCGAAATCCAGCGTAACAAAATCACCATCTTTTAAAATTCTATCAGTTGGTCTTGCGTGAGGCAGAGAACTTCTCTCGCCTGAGGCGACTATCGGATCAAAAGAATCTTTTTCAGCACCGTAGAGTTTTTGAAGGTAAGTAATTTCAGCAGCGACACGTTTTTCAGAAATTCCCGGCTTTAATATACCGAGTATATTTGAGAAAACTTTATCAGTTATATCCACGGCTGATTTGATGGAAGCAATTTCATCAGGAGTTTTGACTGAAACTATATTTTCAATTAAGGAATCAACTTTTACAAACTTAATTTTTTTAAACTTAGATTTAAGATTATCAAAATCATTTACAGTTATAAAATTTGATTCGACACCGATTTTTTTAAGTTTGTCAGATTTAATGTAGTCTTTGAGAAAATCGTCTGATTGTTGTTTAAAAATAATTATTTCAAAATCTTTATCAACTTCAAGAGGTGCTTGGGATTTATACCTGAAGTCAGTTATAAAGTAGTTATTTTTTTTTGTGATAAGCACAACACCTGCGGAACCTGAAAAGCCCGTAAGATACCTGACATTAAAAATATTTTTGATAAAAAAAGCATCAATATCGTATTTTTTCAATGCTTTTTTTATAAGTTTTAATCTTGACATCGGCAAAATAATTTGGATAATTAATAAGATAACAATTTTTTAATACAGATAATATGAAGTTAATTTTATTCATAGGGGATGGAGGGGTTGGTGGGATTCACCACGAATGGATTGAAGATGGATAGTTGGGGTTGGTGGGATTCACTACGAATTGACACCAGAGAGATGGAGAGGATTGGTGGGTTTCATCACGAATGGACATGGGAGAGATGGAGAGGATTGGTGGGATTCACCACGAATTGACACGAATTGAGCGAATTTCACAAATGAGGATTGGAAACGAAAGTAAAATTCGAAGAATTGGTGTATGATATATAGAATAAATACAGGAGTCCCCTACGGGAGACTCCTGCGGGAGAATGGAGGAGGAGGGATGGTTGGAGGTGGTGGGTCTCACCACGAATTGACACGAATTGAGCGAATTTCACAAATGAGGATTGGAAACGAAAGTAAAATTAGAAGAATTGGTGTATGATATATAGAATGAACGCAGGAGTCCCCTACGGGAGACTCCTGCGGGAGAGGGGGAAACATTTGTTGGAGAGGACTCAATAAGGTGTGAGGAGTGATTCACCACGAATGAACACGAATTAAACGAATTTCACAAATGAGGATTGGAATTGGAGAATGAAAATGAGGATTGGATGATTTAAAGAATAATAAGGAAGGATTGTTAGAACTATATTGGATTGAAGGCAGGAGTCCTTTTCAAGAGACTCCTGCGGGAGAGGGGGAAACATTTGTTGGAGAAAGGGGAAACATTTGCGGGAGAGTGGGAGAACATTTGCGGGAGAGGGATAAGTAGAGGAGGGATAAAGAGAGAGAGAGAGAGAGTAAAAGGAGGCGTGAAAATATATTACGAGAGAAGATGAGATTTCTGGAGAGGGGATAAATTTGTGATGAAGTTAAAACCGTTTTTAGTAAAAGTTGAAAAAATTAATAAATACAATACTTATTACATTGACTTTATTTGATTTTTGAGGTAATTTTGAGTTTTGTCAAAAAATGTAACCCTCACAAAAACATATACTTAGGTATATTTAATATTCGGAGAAAGTATTGAAGAAGAATTTAACGAGAATTATTCTCACATTAGTTTTTATTTTCCTATCAATTTATTTTATTTATCCTACATATAAGGATTATCAATTCAATAAAGAGTTGAGTAAGTTAACAGGTCAGGACAGCATAACATTTCTTGAACAAAATGCTGCCGAACTAAAAGAACTTCAACAGGACAGAATTAAGTTAGGTCTTGATTTAAAAGGCGGTATGTATGTAGTCCTTGATGTTGATGTTGTAAAATTACTTGATGACCTGGCAAAAAATAAAGATCAGGTTTTAACTGATGTTTTAAATCAGTTAAGAGCAAGCACAGATGCATCAGATGCATCCGTTATTGAGCAGTTAAAATCAATGCTTGCCGCGAGAGGTCAAACTTTGAAATCATATTACGGCGAAACACGTGATACTGAAGCGGATATAGAAGCGAAACTTGAAGCGGAAATAAATGGTGCGATAGACAGAGCTGTAGAAGTTGTAAGAAACAGAGTTGACCAATATGGAGTAGCCGAACCACAAATTCAAAAAGTTGGCGGTAATAGAATTATAGTTGAATTACCCGGTGTAAGCAATCCAGAAGATGTAAGAAATTTATTGTCCGGAACTGCTTTACTTGAATTCAAATTAGTCGCTGAGCCGGAGAATGCCGTAAGAGTGATGCAATTAATTAACAACATTTTAGCCGGAACGACTGATACAACTTTAACAAACGATTCATTAAAAACCTCAGATTCCACTTCAGTTGCAAAAGACACAACAAAATCATCAGATAAAAATTTAGCAGTTAAAAAAGATACGACAGGAAAGAATAAGAAAGATACAATTAAGAAAACTGATACGAACATTGCATCAAATGATACAAGTTTGTTAACCGATACAGGATTAGCAGGAGATACTACACAGCAATTATCAGAGGAAGAGTTTAAGAAAAAGAATCCATGGTTTTATTTAGTAAGATTAAATCCTGACGGCGGAACTGCTGATGGATTTGTAACAGAGAATGACAGACCTGCAGTAGAAAGAATACTTCAGAGACCTGATGTATTAGCAGTATTACCAAGTGATGTTACATTTGCTTGGTCAAAAGAAGCATTTGATGCAGGAGACGGAACTAAGTTTTATATATTATATGCCTTAAAAGGTGAAGCAGAGTTAACCGGAAAAGTTATATCAAATGCACAGTCAAATATAGATCCGACATCAAATACACCTGTAGTAAATATGCAGATGAACGATGAAGGAGCAGCAGACTGGGCAAGAATTACCGGAGCAAATGTAAACAAAAGAATTGCTATCGTACTTGATAATGTAGTTTACTCAGCACCGGTTGTTAGAGGAAAAATTACCGGTGGAAATTCACAGATTGAAGGTATGGCAAATGTTCAGGAAGCAAAACTTCTTGAAATCGTATTAAAAGCGGGAGCATTACCTGCACCATTAAAGATTATAGAAGAAAGATCAATTGGACCATCACTCGGAGAAGATTCAATTAAAGCAGGTATCACATCATCAATAGCAGCATTAATTATAGTTGCACTCTTTATGATGGTTTGGTATAGAACAGGTGGATTTATTGCAGATATCGCTTTGGTGATAAACGTGTTATTCATTCTTGGAATTATGGCATCATTTAAAGCGACATTAACATTGCCGGGTATTGCAGGTTTGATATTGACACTCGGTATGGCGGTAGATACGAACGTACTTATATATGAGAGGATAAGGGAAGAACTTGGAATTGGTAAACCATTGAAAACGGCAATAGAGATTGGATTTAAGAAAGCCTTTTCCGCGATTCTTGACTCACACGTTACGTCTATAATTACAGGTGTTATTCTTTATCAGTTCGGAACGGGACCGATTCAGGGATTTGCGTTAACATTGTTATTTGGTATAGTTGCAAACTTATTCACAGCGATTGTAATAACACATATTATGATTGATATACTTGTAGAAAAAGGCGTTAAAGTAAAATTTGGTTAATTAAAAAATTAAAAAGAATTTAAAATTACAAAATGCGTATATTTGAAAATACAAATTATGATTTTTTAGGTAAAAGAAGAAAATTTTATTTTCTATCACTTGGAATTATAATTTTAGGGATTATCAGTTTTATAATCAGACCGATACCGTTAGGTATAGATTTCTTAGGTGGAACAGAGGTTCAGGTTAGATTTGCTTCAAATGTTGAAGTTGGGGAGATAAGAAGTATAATGGAAGGTGCCGGATTCACAGGTATGGAAATAAAGACTATGGATAGTGACAGAGATATATTGCTGAGAACACCTTTACAAGCGGAAGGGACAAAAATATCAGACGATATTTCAACAGCATTAAGAAATGGAATTTCCGGAAACACTTTTGAGGTTTTAAGAACGGATAAAGTTGGTCCAAAAATCGGGGAAGAATTAAGAAGGAATGCATTATATGCGATTATATTTTCATTAATCGGTATATTAGTTTATTTGTCATTCAGATTTCAGTTTATATACGCGATGGGTGCAGTAGCGGCATTGTTTCACGACGTATTGATAACGATTGCGGCAATTGCAATATCCAATATGATTTTCCCGGGATTAAATCTTGAATTTAACCAAACAATGCTTGCGGCATTCTTAACTCTTATCGGTTTTTCTGTTAATGATACTGTAGTTATTTTTGACAGGATTAGAGAAAACGTCAGACTTTACAAAAACGAAGAGATTGAATCTGTTATGAATAAATCTGTAAATGCTACATTGAGCAGAACAGTAATAACAGGGGGAACAGTATTTTTAACATTGATAGTTATTTTTATATTTGGCGGTGAAGTATTGAGAAGTTTTGCATTCACATTTGCAGTTGGTGTATTAACAGGAACATATTCATCAATTTTTGTTGCGAGTGCGGTAGTAGTTGACTGGAAATCAAAAATAGAGAAAAGAGAAAAAGCGGCAAAACTGAATAAAAAATTTCAGACTGCAAAAGTGAAGTAATAAAATTTATGAATTTATTCATTCATTAAAAATGAGTAAATATCAATTAAGTATTTAATTAGAATTTACGGGGAGATGAAAATGGAATTACAAACAAAAGAAATAACGATTGAAGATAACAATTATAAAGTAGTTTATCTTCAGAGTGATTCACTTGCATTGACTAAACTTCCTGAATTAAAAGAGATTTTGCAAAGTGAGATAAATAACGGTAACAAATATTTAGGTATAGATATGACAGAGGTAACTACGATGAACAGTTCAGGATTAGGAATACTGATAAACTGTCTTAAAGTTGCCAAGGATAACAAAGGAAACATAAAAATTCTGAATGCCAGCGACAAAATCAGAAACATTTTCAGAATAACAAAACTTGATACGGTCTTTGAGTTCAGTAATACGAATTAAACAAAAATAAATTTATAAAACGAATCCATTTTGATTTTTTCAGAATGGATTTTTTTTGTGCAAAAAATAAAATAATTCTTAATGGAAAAAATTTCAGCGGTAGTAGGGACACAGTGGGGAGATGAAGGCAAAGGCAGGATGATAGATTATCTTGCAAAAGATGCTGATTTTGTAGTTCGTTATCAGGGAGGTAATAATGCAGGTCATACTGTGGTGAATGAACATGGAACTTTTAAACTACATTTAATTCCATCAGGAATATTTTACAAACAGGTAACGAACGTTTTAGGTCCCGGAACGCTTATTGACATAGAATCGCTTGTTACAGAACTTGAAGAATTAAAAGAATCAGGAATTGGTGATATAAATTTAAAAATTTCAGACAGAGCAACATTATCACTTCCCTATCACAGACTGGAAGATGAATTTGAAGAAGAGAGACTTGGCGGAGCGGCGTATGGCTCAACAAAGAGAGGAATTGCACCGGGATATAGCGAAAGATATTTAAAGAAAAGTATTCAGATTGGAGAGTTACTTTATCCGGAATATTTAAAAGAAAGAATAAAATTTACTGTTGAGTATAAAAATATTTTTTTTGCGGGAGTATATGGTAAAAAAAATATTTTAAATGCAGAAGAAACGTTTAATTGGTGTATGAAGTATGCTGAAAGAATAAAACATTACATTTGCAATACAACAGAATTGCTTGAGAAAGCGGCAAATGACGGAAAGAAAATTTTATTTGAGGCACAACTTGGTGCGTTGAGAGATGTTTATTACGGAATTTATCCTTATACATCTTCTTCATCTGTATTATCATCGTTTGCTTACATAGGAGGCGGATTATTTTCAAAGAAAATTGATAATGTAATTGGAGTGATGAAAGCATTTTCAACCTGCGTAGGTGCGGGACCATTTGTAACAGAGATGGAAGGTGAAATGGCAAATGAGTTAAGAGAGATTGCATATGAATTCGGAGCAGCGACAGGAAGACCAAGAAGGATAGGTCACTTTGATGCGGTAGCAGCGAGATATGGGTGTATTGTTCAGGGTTGTAATCAAGTTGCATTGACAAAACTTGACAGTTTATCAAATCTGAAAGAATTGAAAATTTGTACACATTATGAATATAACGGAAAAAGAATAAATGAATTCCCTATTAATGCTGTTTTAGATTACGCAAAGCCGGTATATATTACAATGAAAGGATGGGATGGAGATATTAGTGGTTGCAGAGATTTTGAAAAACTACCGAAGGAGGCACAGGAATATGTGAAAAAGATTGAGGAGTTGATCGGATATCCGGTAAATTATATATCAGTGGGACCTGAGAGAGAAAGTTTAATTTTAAGGAAGTAAATTTATTTTAAGTCGCCGGGATTTTTAGAATGTGAAATGTCTGAGCCATCAGATGTTTTACTCTCACTAATGATTTCAGTTTTTACAACTTCAACATTTACATTATTAT
>DOWN01000142.1 GCA_003519545.1 Bacteroidota bacterium | reverse complement strand
GTAAAACTCCTGTGCCGTTATTGTTTGGAATAAAAAATCCGGAAGTTTTTAATAAAAATTGTAAAAACTTATTAATAGGAACATCAATTAAATACCCGTTACTTGAAATAAATAATCCGACTACTAAATCTGATACAACCCATCCGACAGAGAACAAAATTATAATAAACGCAATATTCAATATCGCTTGCATAAAACTGTCGCTTTGATATGTTTTACTGAAAACATAAACAGCAAAAATTATATGTAAGAAAAATATTAATACTGCAATCATTTAAAATGCATCTTTCGAAAATAACATTTCTTTAAATGTTTTAAAAATAATTTTTATGTCAAATGCCAATGACCAGTTTTCTATATAATAAATATCGTAATCTATTCTTGTCTGCAGAGGTGTATTAGATCCTCTCAATCCGTTCACCTGTGCCCAACCTGTAATACCACATTTTACTCGGTGTCTTTCCAAATAATTTTTAAATGAATCTTTTAAAATATTTATAAAATATTCTCTCTCAGGTCTCGGACCGACTATACTCATATCTCCTTTTAAAACATTAAAAAACTGAGGTAATTCATCAAGACTGAATTTCCTTAATGTTTTTCCGATTGGTGTATATCTGTTATCACCTTTCGTAGTCATCTTTGGTCCTTCCTGTTCCGCATCAATTCTCATTGACCTGAATTTATACATCATAAATTTTTCACCATCTAATCCTACTCTTTCCTGCTTGTAAAGTAGGGGTCCTTTTGATGTCAATTTTATTAAAATTGAAATTACAATCATAACGGGAAGTGTTAATATCAATACTAAAGAGGAAACAAAAATATCAAATGCTCTTTTAACAATTTTATTCCAGACACTTAATGGTAAAGACTTAAGTTTCATAAACGGGATTCCGTCAACTTCTTCAACTCTTAACTTACTCGTTATTATATCAATATAATCCGGTGCCATCATAAACTCTACATTTATACCTTCGCAGATTTTCATTAAATCATAAATATCATCATGATCATTTGCTGACAATGAAATCAACAGTTTTTCAATTTTCAATTCTTTTATTTTTTCAGGAATGGAATCGTATCCCCCTAAATGCTTTTTATTCTGAAAGCCTGTATTGTTTTCAATAGAATTCGCAAAATATCCTACAACCCTAAAACCCGCAAATTTATCTTTTAAGAATTTATCATAAATCTTAACAGCCATTTCATTTTTTCCGACAACCGCTACATTCTTAACACCTATTTCTTTATTATATAAATATTGTTCAAATTTAATTACAAAGTATCTGAAAATAGTAATAAGCCCGATTGAAAAAATCCAAATGAATACAAAAGTTACTCTCGAAAACTCAAATGAACGGTAAAAAAATATTGCCGCCATTATTACAATTATTGAAATTGTTGAACATTTGATTATCTGAATAAACTCATCAAAGATAAATACATTCCTGTTAAGTCTATACATCTTCCTCGCCTGAAATACATAAAACCATACGGGTAATGATATTAGTCCGAATATCATATAAGAACTAAACTTGGGAAATCCTTTAGTTGCCTCTATATAAGATTCAAAAAATGAATAAAATCTGAATTCAAAAGCAAAATAAAATGCAAGTAGTATTGCTGAAAAATCCAACAATACAGTTAATAATGGAATGTAAAAATCAACTTTTTTTACCGATGACATAAAAATTTAATCAAATCTGTTAAGTATGTAAATTATATATATTTAAAAAGTAAATAAATGATATTGTTAAGCCACGTTTATTAAATTTATCGAATCATTATACTTCATCAAAAACTGTTCTTTTATCAAAATATTTTTTCCCATTCTCAAATGCATATCCTCTTCGATAATTTGTTCTGAAATCTTTTTTGCACTTTCTAATAAATCTTTATCTTTATATAAATCTGTACAGGAAAAAGAAATTTCTCCCGACTGCTTTACTCCATAAAACTCTCCCGGTCCACGCAATTCCAAATCTTTTTCCGCTATGTAAAATCCATCTGTGCTTTCACACAATATCTTTAGTCTGGATAACGTCTCCTCAGATTTATTGTTAGTCAATAAAATGCAATACGATTGTTCCGAACCTCTTCCTATTCTCCCTCTTAACTGATGTAACTGGGATAATCCATACCTCTGTGCTTCTTCTATTAACATTACACTTGCATTCGGAATATCTATACCTACTTCAATCACAGTTGTAGAAACTAAAATTTTAATTTCATTTTTTTTAAATTTGCTCATTATCTCTTCTTTTTCGTCCTGTTTCATCTTTCCATGTAATAATCCAGTTTCAATTCCCTTGAAAACCGAATTTTTTAAAAACTCATATTCTTTGATAGCAGATTTCAAATCTAATTTTTCTGATTCATCAATTATCGGATAAACAATAAAAGCCTGTCTTCCTTTTTTAATTTCATCTGTTATAAAATCAGTTACATTTTTCTTCTCTTCTTCTGTTCTTAAAAATGTCTTAATGGGAATTCTGTTCTTAGGTAATTCCTTGATAGTTGATATTTCTAAATCTCCGTAATATGCCAGAGATAATGTTCTCGGAATAGGTGTTGCCGTCATTATTAACATATCAGGATTATAACCTTTCTCTTTGAACTTTGCTCGTTGCAATACTCCAAACTTATGTTGTTCATCTATAACAGCGAATCCTAATTTATGGAATTTAATTTTTTCCTGAACCAATGTATGTGTTCCGACAATTATTTGTGCCTCGCCCGATTCAATCCTGCTATAAACTTCTTTTCTAATTTTACCTTTAATGCTTCCCGTTAGTAATTCAATTTTTATATCAAGTTTTCTGCAAATTTCTGAAATATACTTGTAATGTTGTTCAGCTAATATCTCAGTCGGACACATTATCGCCGCCTGAAATCCGTTCTTAACCGCAATCAACATACAATACAATGCAACAATTGTTTTTCCGCTTCCTACATCACCTTGCAAAAGTCTGTTCATTACGTTTTTGCTTTTCATATCATTCAAAATTTCCTTTATCACCGCTTCCTGAGAATCTGTTAAAGTAAAATTTATTTCTTTCTTAAACTCCTCTCTAAATTTTTCATCATCATAAGAAAATTCAATTCCTTTAGTTTCGTTTTTATTTATCTTTTTTCTTATACTCATCAATATCTGTAAATAAAATAACTCCTCAAATGCGAGTCTTCTCCTTGATATTTCAATGTCGCTCTCACTTAAAGGAAAATTTATTCTTAATACAGCATTTTTTCTTGAAGATAAATTTAATTCCTTTTGTATGTTTTCAGGTATTGTTTCTTTATCTAAAATATTTTCACGGGATAAATATTTAAATGCGGAAAATAAAATTTTTGAAAGTGATAAAATTTTAATCCAAGTTTTTTTTAATTCTCCGGGCAATTCATACACGGGTAAATACGGATATTTCAAAAAAACTAAATCATCATTTTCATTTAAATTTATTGGTAAGTGATCTCTGTAATTTATTCTCGGATAATCTGAGTAAAATGTGAACTCCGGTTTCCCACAAAAAATATAGTCCTGATTTATTCTGAATTGTTTTGATCTGAATTCATTTCTTCCAAATATCGGTATCTCGGCTGTTCCGGTTTCATCCGTTAAACTTAAAACTATCGGATGATTTGATTTTTTTGGCAGTCTTACATTTGTAACTTTTCCGCTTATAGCAATTAACTTTTCAGTATGGTGATTTAACTCATAAATTGAAATTCTTTTTATATAATCTCTCGGAATGAATTCAGCAAAATCTTCAAGTCGGTTTACGCCAATTTTTTTAAACGCTTCTGCCCGTTTTTCACCTATTCCTTTTATAAATTTTAATTCCAAT
>DOWN01000319.1 GCA_003519545.1 Bacteroidota bacterium | reverse complement strand
TTTTGCTGTAACATCAATTCTAAGTTTAACTAATTCAGCAGACGGCAAAAAAGCCAGTTTATGTTTACCAATAATTTCATTTATATCACCAAGTTTTTCATAAAGATCAGACTCTGAAATTCCTGTCGTTAAAATTGTCTTACTTAAAAAAGTATATTCGTTTTTATTCTTGAAAAGGTTGCTTAATTTTGGTAAAACAATTTCCGTAATCATAGGTTTCATTTCATAAGGCACACCCGGCAAAGCTATAAAAATTTTATTATTGTTATTTATCCATATTCCCGGAGCAGTTCCGTTATCATTCCATATAACTTCTGATTTTGAAGGTATCATCGCCTGACCTGTATTTACCTCCGGCATAACTTGATTACGAGATTTGAAAAGACTTTTAACTTTATTGAGAACTTTCTTATTTAATACAGGTTTGTCTTTAAAAAATTTCATTAAGACCGGTTTTGTAATGTCATCATGTGTAGGACCTAATCCACCTGTAATAACTGTAACATTAAAATTTTTTAAACTGTCAGTGAGTTCATCGAGCAATTCTTTCTCCGTATCACCGATTGTAACAATTCTTTTCACCGGAATTCCTGCTGAATATAATTTTTCTGCTATGAATGATGAGTTTGAATTAATTATCTGTCCGATTAATAGCTCATCGCCTATGGAAATCACTTTAGCATTAATTCTCATTAATTCTGATTTGAATTTTTCTCAAAAAAATATTGAATACCCGTAAACAAAGTTAAAAGTGTAACAATTAACATAATTATAAAATTTAATTCCGAAAATAAAAACCAATTGATAAATTCAACCATTACACCCATAGTTTTAAGAAAAATTAAAATCAGAATTAAAAATATATAAAACATTTGAACCGTTGTTTTAACTTTAGCAAGATAACTTGTTGATAATATTGCACCTTTATGTTCTTTGTATGATCTTAAAAATGTAATGATTATATCTCTGATTACGATAATTACCATCATCCAAAAAGGCATAATATTGAGCAAATAAAACGACAGGAAAGCACACGAGGTTAAAATTTTATCGGCTAAAGGGTCTAAAAAGATACCGGTTTTGGTAATAACTTGAAATTTTCTTGCATGCCAACCATCATACCAGTCTGTAATTGAAGCGATTAAATAAATTATTAAACCAATTAGTTTAAGTGTGTTATTTTCCTGAAGAAAAAACCAGAGAAATAAAGGAGAAAGTAATATCCTTAAAACCGATAATTGATTAGGGAGAGTCAAATATTTATTAAAATAAATTGATTTATACTTTTTCTATAATAGTTGCTAAACCTTGACCGACGCCTATACACATAGTTGCCAATCCGTATTTTTTATTTCTTTTTTCAAGTTCATTTAACAAAGTAATGATAATTCTTGCTCCACTGCTTCCGAGAGGATGACCTAAAGCAATTGCTCCTCCGTTAACATTTATTATATCCGGGTTAGCATTTAATAAATCTATACATGCGAGACTTTGAGCGGCAAATGCTTCATTGAGCTCTATTAAATCTATGTCATTCAAATCAAGATTTGCTTTTTTTAATGCCTTTTTAGTGGCAGGCACTGGACCTATACCCATACAGGCAGGATCAACACCGGCAACCGCAGAAGAAATAAATCTCGCTCTCGGTTTAAGATTAAATTTTTTAACAAAGTCTTCACTTGCTATCATAAGAGCACTCGCTCCATCATTAACACCGCTTGAGTTCCCCGCCGTAACTGTTCCATTTTCTCTGAACGCAGGTTTTAGCTTTGCGAGTGTTTCCAAAGTCGTTTCAGGTCTTACAAATTCATCAGATTCAAAAAGTTTAACTTCTTTTTTATTTTTAATTTCAACTGGCAAAATTTCATTTTTAAATTTACCTGATATAATAGCATCTTTTGCTTTCATTTGTGAATTGTATGCAAATTCATCCTGCCTTTCTCTTGAGATAGAATATTTCTCAGCTACATTTTCAGCTGTTTCTCCCATTGAATATGGATGATGAAGCTTTGCAAGTATTGGATTTGTAAATCTCCAGCCAATAGTTGTATCAAACATTTCAACTTTTCTTCCGAAAGGTTCTGAATTTTTTGCCAGTACAAAAGGAGCACGTGTCATACTCTCCACACCACCTGCAAGATAACACTCACCATCACCATTTTTAATCGCTCTTACACTGTCAATGACTGCCTGCATACCGGAAGCACAAAGACGGTTAACCGTAGCACCACCAACGCTGAGAGGTAGTTCAGCAAGCAATACCGCCATTCTCGCAATATTTCTGTTTTCTTCTCCCGCTCCGTTTGCGTTTCCAATTATGACATCTTCAATCTCTTCTTTTGGAATATCACCGAAATTTTTATTAGTTAATGATTTTAATAAATTAGCAATCATATCGTCAGGTCTAACATCTTTCAATGATCCGCCATATTTACCGATAGGAGTTCTTATTCCGTCAATTATATATACTTCTTTCATTAATTATATTAATTTTAATTATTTACAATATTCTTTATAACCTTTGATATAATCCACTATTATATAAACAGCGGATTGTTTCATATCCTGAGTTAAACTTTTATCATTTAATACATTATCCGTTACTTTCCAAACTTGACAAAAATCTGTTCTCATTAAATCTTGCCCTAATATTAATGCTTTAATGATATTATATGTAAAACTCTTTTTTAAATTTTCATCTTCCTCTGCCGCTTTATTAATAAGATATAACGGAGTATTAATTGAATTATAGTTATCCATAATTTTTAAATAACCTAATACGAACAAATCATTTCCGTTCAGTGAATTTAAATCAAGTGAATCAAATGGTTTGCCATAAGCGATATTTGAAAATTTATTTGCATTATCTTTACCGTCAACTTCCCAACCGAAAGCATTTATAATCGCAATCTTTTCATCAATTGGTTTCAGCGGATCTCTTAAAAATTCAACTTCCGCCGGTGCAATCAATCCACATTCTTTAGCATGTTTAACAATTTCCATATTAGTATATGCTTTATAGATATCTGTTGATGTAATCGGACTATCGGCAAATACTTTTATGTTAACACCCAAAACTAATATTAAAAATATAAATTTCTTCATTTAATTTTTATTCCTCTTCTTCACTTTGTCTTAATTTTTCTAAAATGGTAAAATCTTCAAGAGTAGTTACATCACCTTTCACCTCACCTGAATTTGCAAGTTCTCTTAAAAGTCTTCGCATAATTTTTCCGCTTCTTGTTTTAGGAAGTGCATCTGTAAACCTTATTTCATCAGGTCTTGCGAGTGCCCCAATTTCTTTGACAACCCAGTTTTTAAGTTCCTGTTTTAAATCGTCCGAAGGAGTATGTGAACTTTCTAAACTGACAAAAGCACAAATCGAACTTCCTTTTATTTCATCAGGTTTGCCTACGACAGCAGACTCAGCAACTTTAGGATGAGCAACGAGAGCGGACTCAATTTCAGCAGTTCCTAATCTGTGACCGCTAACATTAATAACATCATCAACACGACCCATAACCCAATAGTATCCGTCTTTATCCTGCCTTGCACCGTCACCTGTGAAATAATATCCCGGAAAATCACTGAAGTATTGTTTTTTAAATCTTTCATCATCACCCCATATTGTTCGCAGCATTGAGGGCCAGGGTTTTTTCATAATAAGAAATCCTCCATCACCTTTTTTAACCGGCTTTCCTGATTTATCTACAATCTGAGGTTCGATTCCAAAAAACGGTAAAGTCGCTGAACCTGGTTTAGTCGGAACAGCACCGGGAACAGGAGCTATCATAATAGCACCTGTTTCCGTTTGCCACCATGTATCAACTATCGGACAATTTTCTTTTCCTATCATTTTATTATACCACATCCATGCTTCGGGATTTATTGGTTCTCCAACTGTTCCGAGAAGTCTTAATGATTTCAGTGAATATTTTTCAACCCAGTGATTTCCCCATTTTATAAACGCTCTGATTGCGGTCGGAGCGGTATAAAAAATGTTTACTTTATATTTATCGATTAAATTCCAGAATCTGTCCGGCTCAGGATAGTTTGGCGCACCTTCATAAATAAAAACAGATGCACCATTTTGCAAAGGACCGTACACAACGTAACTGTGACCTGTAACCCAACCGATATCGGCTGTGCACCAGTAAACATCATCATCTTTAATATCAAAAATAACTTTGGTTGTAAGATAAGTCTGAACAGAGTAACCTCCTGTGGTATGGAGAATACCTTTAGGTTTGCCGGTAGATCCACTCGTGTATAAAATATATAACGGATGTTCAGAATCAAGTTTTTCAGGTTTGCAATATTCATTAACATCTTTCATTTCAATATGCCACCATTTATCACGTAAATCATCAAAAGAAATTTCATTGTTAGTCCGTTTAAGTACAATGACTGATTTAACAGAATCACATTGAGGTAAGGCGTTATCAACAGCATCTTTAAGTTTAATTATTTGTCCTCTTCTGTAACAACCGTCAGCGGTAATTACCATTTTAGCATTAGCATCGTTTATTCTGTCTATCAATGCCTGCGAAGAAAATCCTGCAAAGACTACAGAATGAACAGCACCTATCCTTGCACATGCGAGTATAGCAATAACTGCTTCAGGCACCATAGGCATATATATACAGACCTTATCACCTTTTTTGATTCCGTTATTTTTTAAAACATTTGCAAATTTATTTACTTCAATATATAACTGATAATAAGTTAAAGTTCTTGTATCACCCGGTTCACCTTCAAAAAAAAGTGCGACTTTATTTTTTCTACCGTTTTCAATATGCCGGTCTAAACAGTTATAAGATAAATTAATTTTTCCGCCTGTGAACCATTTGCAATGTGGTGCTTTCCATGAGGAAACTTTTTTCCATTTTTTAAACCAGTGCAGTTCACTTGCAACACTCGACCAGAATTTATCAGGATTTTTTATGCTGGATTTATATAATTTCTCGTATTCTGAAAATTTTTTAATGTAAGCATTTTCAGAGAAATTTTTAGAAGGTTTGAATAACCTTTTTTCTTTAGAAAGTGAAGTAAAACTTTGATCCATAAATTTGAATAATAATCAAGATAACAATAACAAAACCTATTTTAAATTTAAAACTGATTATATATTAAACATACTGTCATTCTGAACCCGATGCCTTTTATCGGGTGAAGAATCTATTTATTCATGATTGAATTTTTCCCAATTGTTCGTTTTGATTTGTGTAATTCTTTTAATTCGTGGAAACCTGTCCCGACCTGGCGGGATTCGTTGTGAAGTTTTTAATCGTTACGATCGAATCCAATTATATACCACAACTATCATTTATTGTAAATAAAAAATTCGGTATAATTTTTGTATCTTATTTGTTAATAAAAAAAATTTAATGAGTTTATTCTATAAAATCTTATTTTTCATTTTATTTCCGTGCATTTTAATAGCACAAACAGATACAACCAACAGCGATACATCATCCGTATCAAATAATTTTTCACCTGATTTAATTCCCGTAAAATTGTTGCAGTCTGACGCTGTTCTTAAAAACACCTCATCAGGATTAGTTACAGGCTTCAATTTAGATTCAGTTTCTTATACAATCAGTAAATCAACATTAATAATAAATTTTCAAAACAGCAGTGTAACAATTCCACAATTATCATATTTTACAATTTTAATTAACGGAAATGTTTTATCAACAAGATTTGCAGACTCTCCGCAACCACAAAATCAAAGTTGGCAACTTGATATTCCGGTGACTTATCTTAAAAATGGATATAACACAATCAGTTTTATTTGCTGGTTAAGATCAAGTGCCGATCCGTGTATTGATTTTTACAATTCACAGGACTGGTTAAAAATATTCTCAACTTCAGGATTATATTTCAACAGAGTTCAAAAACAGGATTTAGGAATTTATAATTATCCGTTTCCTTTCTTTGATGATTTAGTTAACAATCCTGTTAACACATCCATAAATTTAACTAACACAAATTCCCCATCAGTTTTATCGGCTTTCTTAAAACTGACATCTTCTTTAAATAATTATATTTCATATGATAAACCGGTTAAGTTTGCCATTAACAAACCGAATTTAAAAAATAATATCATAATCGGTGAATTAAAGGATATACCGGAAGTCAATAAATTCAATATCAACGACACGCTTGGATTGTTAATCCTTAACAAAAATTCACAATCAGGTTATAATTTAGTTGTATCGGGAAATAATTCAACCGGTCTTGATAAATCTGTTTATTCTTTATCAAACAGAAATACAGTGAATGAAATGAATGTAAATCCTTTTATTGTTAATTCAAAAACTAATAATACATTTTTAGATTTACCTGTTGTGCCGAAAAAAAATACGATAGTCAGATTTTCAGATATTGGAATAAAAGATATAAATCTTGGCGGACTTTTTGAAACGCGTGCGGGAATTAGATTAACTAAACCGGTTGGCTTTGATATTGGATTCGGTTCTAAATTAAAAATAAAATTTACATACTCAGGAAATCTGAATAAAAAATCTTCAATGTTGTCTGTTTTAGTAAATACAAAATTTGTCGGAAGTAAAAATTTTGATTTAACAAAGGATTCTAAAGATTCAATTGAAGTTTTTATTCCAAATGAAGAGTTAAAGAAAAATTCATGGCAAATTGAATTTATTGCTTATAATGATTTTGATATTACTAATCTTGAGTGTAATAAAAGATTTTCAGATGATATTTCAACCGTCATAGAAGATGATTCAGAATTTGAAATAAAAGACGGAAATGTAGAATATCAACCTGATTTATCTTCGTTCCCAATGATTTTAAATTCATTAAATAAATCTTATGCAGACGTATTATTTTGGTTTCCTAATGACCCTGATGAAAAATTACTGAATATTGCCGCATCTGTTTCTTATCAGGCAGCAAGAAAAAACGGAACATCCTTGAATGTAAATACATTTACAGGAGAAACCTTACCTGATGATTTAAAAAATTCAAAAGTAATATTTTTAATTTCAGATAAATATTCACCGGTTTACACTCAATTTAAAGAAAATATGAATCTAATTCCCGTTTCTGATACATCAATTTCAGTACAAAATGCAGAAAACATTGCGACGACGAATCTAAAAAATACATCAATAATAGAAGCATTTAACTCCCCTTTTACAAATGGAATAATATATTCAATTTTTGCGGAAAAAAATTCATCTGAAAATCTGAATAATTTCATAAACTCCAATGA
>DOWN01000110.1 GCA_003519545.1 Bacteroidota bacterium | reverse complement strand
CAGGCACAGGTGTAGTAAGAGAAAAAGATTTTATAATTAAAAAATTTGAGAATAAAGACTGGAATAAAGAGTGGGAGAAAACCATTGAACCGGTTAATATAAAAAATAAAATAATTATAACTCCCTCCTGGAAAAAAGATACAATAACAGATACTGAAAATAAAATAATTATAGAGATTGATCCTAAAATGTCTTTTGGCACCGGACATAATGAAACGACACAGATAATGCTTGAAATGATGATTGAGAATCTCGAAATAACTGATAAAAAAATTCTCGACTTCGGAAGCGGAACAGGAGTTCTTGCAATAGCCGCCCAAAAATTAGGTGCAGACAAAATTGTTGCAATTGATAATGATGATGACGCCGTTGAAAATGCAAAAGAATATTTTGAAATAAATCACACAACAGATATTAAGTTACTAAAATCCGAATTGAAAGAACTTAATGATTCAGGTTTCGATGTTATATTAGCCAATATAATCAGAACAGTAATTCTTGAAAATTTAAGTGATATGAATTTCAAACTGAACAGTAATGGGAAATTATTTCTTTCCGGAATTCTTAAAATTGAAGATAAAGATATATCAGATGCATTACACGAAAACGGTTTTGAAATTCTGAAAAAATATTATAAATCCGAATGGATAGGAATTTATGCAATCAAAATCGAGCAGGATAGCAGTAATTGATATCGGTACGAATACCTGCATACTTCTTATCGCGGAAAAAATTGACGGTAAGATTATAAAATTATACGAGTCCACAGAATTTCCCAGATTAGGTGAAGGTGTGGATGAATCAAAAGAAATTTCTTTCCAAGCCCTCCAAAGATTAATTAAAACTTTAAAAGAATTTACAAACATCGCGAGAAGTTATGAAGCGGATAGAATCTATGCTTTCGCTACGAGTGCTTTGCGGGATGCTTCAAATAAAAAATACATAATCTCACAGGTTGCATCTAAAACTGATATTACAATTAAACTGATTGACGGAATCACCGAAGCGAAATTTGGGTTTTATGGTGCTTTATATGATTTTGAAGGTGCTGAAGAATCCGAACAATTTACAGTTTTAGATATTGGTGGTGGCAGTACAGAAAATTCTTTTATCAATGATGCATTGTTCCTCTGTAAAAGTATTGATGTTGGTTCTGTAAGAATTAAAGAAAAGTTTTTTAAAGACGGTATTAACGACGTAACACTTACGAACGCAAAAGAATTTATAAATAATAAATTTCTCGAAATTAATTTTCTTAATATCGAAGATAAAAAACTTGTCGGAATAGCCGGAACTGTAACTTCGTTGAGTGCCTTGAATCAGGGGTTAAAAGAATTTGATGAAACTAAAGTTCATAAAAGTATATTATCTGTGAATGATGTGGACATTTTGTTTAACAGACTTTCAAGATTAACCGATGAAGAAATATTAAACTTGGGAAGTTATATGAAAGGAAGAAATGATATCATTACTTCAGGAGCATTGATTCTTTTAGAGTTTATGAAATATTTTAACTTTGATGAAATTATTGTTTCTACCAAAGGTGTCAGATATGGGGTATTTTTATTTTTATCCAAATAATTAAAATTAACTTTTATAATGAAAGCAGAAGATTACATAAACGGTTTGAAAATGTTGCCACATCCTGAAGGCGGATTTTTTAAAGAGAATTTTAAAAGTGAAGAAAAAATTCATAAAGACCATTTGCCCGGCAGATATAAAAATCACAGAGTTTTTTCCACTTCAATCTATTTCTTATTGAGGTCAAGTGATGTATCCAAACTTCATAGAATACAATCGGATGAGATTTGGTATTTCCATAACGGAAGCCCTGTAAAAATTGTTTGCCTGTCAGAAACTAACGGATATTATGAATTTATTCTCGGTAATGATTTGTCAAAAGGTGAACTTCCTCAGGCAATCGTGAAATATGGTGAATGGTTTGGTGCTTATGTACTTGAAGAAAATTCTTTTTCACTTGTCGGTTGCAACGTAGCACCGGGATTTGATTTTGAAGATTTTGAAATGGGAGAGAGAGAGTATTTATTAAAAACTTTTCCCGGATATGAAGATATAATTTTAAAATTGACATAAAAAAAAGGCAGATTAAATCTGCCTTTTTTATTTTCATTATTTTTATTGTCCCTGTGGAGGTTGCTGAGTTGTCGGTTCGTTTTTTCTTCTCGGTTTATTTTCCTGTTCCATTTTACCGAACATATATGAGATTGAAAAATTTATACTTCTCTGTCCGTGAAACCCGCTGAAATCAGATCTGAAAGTAGTTCCGTTTGTTACCTGTTTAAATCCTGACTGATCAAATATATCATTCACATTAAGATTTAATGTAAGAGAATTTTCAAAAAAACTTTTCCTCAATCCTGCTCCGACAATATGACTTCCCTTTGTTGTTCCCTGTGCAGTAACTGCATCTCCCTGATAGAAATAATTCACAGAAAAATTGTATGCATCAGGAAGTGTAATTGTGGAATTTAAATTTCCTTTCCAGAGATTACCATCAACAAGATTTTGATTTATTGAAGAGTTGTCATATTCACTTCTGTAATAACTTAAAGTGCCGTTCAGAGTAAGCCAGTCAAATGGTCTTCCACCTAATATAAAATCAATTCCATAATCTTTTACAGAACCTATATTTTCATAAGTTATAAATGTAGTCACGCTGTCAATCATAGTTACAAAAGAAGAAATTGCATTTGTTTTATTTCTGTAAAAAACTGTCGGGGTTATTGAAAACGTTCCAAAAAATTTCATAAACCCGATTTCAAAATTGTTTGTATATTCAGGTTGTAAATCAGGATTTCCTTTGAAAATACTTTGAGGTGCATTTCGGTTTTCAAATGGATTTAAATACCAACTGAATGGTCTGTTTATTCTTCTTCCATATGAAAATTTCAATTCTTCAGTTATGCCTAATTTTCTGCTGATATTCAGTGTCGGAAATATATCGGTGTAGTTTTGATTAAATTTTTCTCCGGTTGAGACTAAATCGCCTGTGATATTTGAATTTTCAACTCTCACTCCACCTTTGATTACAAAGTCCGCAAGTTTAGTATTATAAACAACATATCCTGCCTGAATATTTTTATCATATTTAAATTTATTTGATAAAGCATTATTTCTTTCATAATTTCCTGTCGTATAATTTAATGAATCAGAAATTAATTCATTGGTTTCCATCTCAATAGTTCCTTTGTAACCTGTTTCTATTTTGTTCACATCGTCAAGAGGTAAAGTATAATCGGCTGAAAAATTTATATTGTTAGAATTGAATTCCCGTTTATCATAAAACGTATATGGGTTTGGAGTTGTCATATTTCCCTGAGCATCAGTATAAAATCTGTTAGACCTTGTGTCCTGATTATTAAGAGGTTTATTAAATGAACCCTGAATATTCAGTTCCTGACCTTTTTCATCAAATTTTCTGTTAAAGAATAAACCTAAATTCATACTTCTCCATTTTCCTTCTGTCCTGTTTGCTACATTCAATTCGTTAACAAGTTGATTTAATGAATTAGTATTTTTTGTTAAAGCATCATAATTAAAAGTCCAGTTTGACATTACATAATCTCCAAAAATTTCAAGATATGTTCCTTTTTCAAAAGTGTAATCCAGACTTGGTGCAAAGTATAACCATTTAGATCGGTTAGTATTATCTGCTTTTGAATTTATATATTTTAACGAATCATAGAAAAAATTCTCTCTGGCAATTGTGCTTCCGCCTGTTCCATACCATTGTCCTGTATATAAATTTGTGACATTTGAAAATTTATTTTTCTTCAGATTGAAATTAATACCGCCGTTATATCGGTCACTTGTTCCGACATTAACGCTTACATTTCCATTTGTTCCGAAAATATCCTGTTCTTTTAAAACAAGATTTATAATTCCCGCAACTCCTTCTGATTGATATTTTGCAGACGGATTAGTTATCACTTCCACTTTTTCCAAAAGTTCAGCGGGCAGTTTATCAAGTTGTGTAAATGATTTTGATTCTCTTCCGTCAACAAGAATTTTTATTCCGTTGTTTCCTCTGATGCTGACATTATTATCCTGATCTACACTTAGAAGAGGAGTTTTCTTTAATACATCAATGATTGTTTCGCCTTTGGTAGTGGGGTCTTTGCTTACGTTATAAATTAATTTTTCACCGCTAAACTCAACATTAGGTTTATCCGTGAATACTTCAATTTCTTCTGTCTCTACAGTGTCTGAAATTGATTTTGTTGAATCTGTTTTTTCCTGACTAAACCCGGTATTTAGCAATACAAACCCAATAATTAAATTTAATAAAATTGATTTCATAATTTTAAAATTGATTTATTTAATTATGGGGAAATAAAACTACTTACGACGGCAATTTCAAAAAGTTTAGTTTTTTTTTATGAATTTTTTCTCATTTATTGATTTCTAATTTTTGTAAAATTAAAATTTTTTATGAAAGTAGAGTTAGATCTTGAGTCCGGAATGAGACTTGCCGGAAAAAATGAGTCAGGGCAGATAACTTATTTTGATGCTTCTGAAAAGCACGGAGGTAATAACACAGCAGCATCTCCAATGGAAATTTTTCTTCAGGCGATGGGTGCTTGCTCTGCCATTGATGTATTAGGCATTCTGAGAAAAAAAAGAAAAACTATAAACTCTTTTAAAGTTAATATAGAGGGAAACAGGGCAGATGATTTTCCAAAAGTTTTTACAGATGTTAAAATAATTTATGAAGTAAATTCCCCGGATGTTAAGAAAGAAGAAGTTGAATATGCCGTCAAATTATCTTATGATAAATATTGCTCTGCAATGGCAATGTTTGTTAAAAGCGGATGTAAAATTGAAACTGTCTGTAAAATTATAAACTGATTTATAAAAAAATATAATTTATTGTAAGTCGTGCGGTAGTTGAAGGTGTGTATTCCCTTCCCGATGCATCCGTCTGATAAGTTTCTATTAGTATGTTTGGACTTATTGTAACTTTTGAAACAGGTTTATATTCGAAAGCAAATAAAAATAGATTTCTTGAGTTTTTTAAATTTTCCTGATTCTCATTCGGATTGAAATAATCATATCTTCCGGCAAGCGAAAACTTTTTATCTAAAGTATAACCCGCAAATGCTGAAATTCCAAATTTTCTGTTATTTTTTACTTCGCCGTTTGAAACAATTGCATTTTCTCTTTGATTTATAAACGATTCTATACCTAACATATAAGAGTCTTTTTTATTGTAACCTAAAAAAGCAGATAGTGTGAAATCATTATTCTCATATTGTCTTCCCGGAAAAAGTGAATATTCTGTTTTTGCTCGAGTGTTGTAATCCCCGCCAACTGTCATAACCAATTCATTAGTAAATGAAAATTGTAAAGACAAATAATATCTTTTGTATTTATCAAACTCCGGTCTGTTACCTGTTCCGTTTCCTATCATTAACCAGTATTTAAAAAAACCTTTTGAATCAGTTTTTCCCCGAAGTGAAATTGCAATATCTCTTGAAGAAACAATTCCTCTCAAATCCATAATAGTTTTTTCGAGATACCTTCTTCCCCAGATATTTTCGGATGTTTCAAACATAGGTGTCGGCTGAATTCCAAATGTCAAATCACTTCCTTCAAATATATCTTTCCAAGTTAAGAAAGCATCTTTCACCTGAATTCCTATTTTACCGTTATTTGTGTTTGCTTCCTGATCTGCTTCCAGTCTGAATTTTGCAACGAACTGTTCTGAGATATCATTATCGTAAGTGAGATAAATTCTTCGGAACTGAAACCCGTTCAAATTTTTTTCTCCGCCGTTCACAGCATCTTTAATATTGGAGATACCCGTATCACGGGTAATATTATAATAATAATCACCGAACATATATCCTGATATTCTGCCTTTTTCAATAACACTTTGGGAAAATAACGGTTTTATGGTGAGAATTAACAGTATCAAAAAAATTGATTTTTTCACGCTTAACAATTAATTAATACAACTATAACAATTTAATAACAATTATTTTTAAAATTAATGTATATTTAAATGAAAAAATCAAACTTCATAATTTTTATTTTTCTTCTTCTTTCCTTCAGTTTTAATAATTCTTATTCTGAAATTTTTACAGGTTACTTAAAAATTGATTCATATATCGGAACCGTTAAAGATGACGGAATAGAAAGAAAACTTTACTCTCCTTATAAAATTTATAATCAAAATAACGAATTGATTAAAGAATCAGGTTATCACTTTGACAGACCACATACCCTCGAACTTGAAGAAGGTGAGTATAAAATTGTTTATTTCAATTCTGAATACTTAAAAAAAGAAATCCTTTGCAAAGTAGAAGATAATAAAACTACTATCTGCACTTTGAATTAAGTCCTCTTTTGTCTTTTCAATTCAGTCCGTTTTTTTTATTTTCATAATATAATTTTATTAAAAAATTTTCTTATGAAAAAATTCCTATTCCTATTTTTATTTACTGCATTAAACATCAGTTTATATTCGCAGACTAAATCTGAAATTTTAGAATCCAAAATTGATTTCCTTGCGGACTCTGTTATGGTGGCAACGGGAAATCCCGGAATGATTATTTATGCTAAGTGCGGTGATTTTGAATATGAAAAAACTAAAGGTTTCAGCAATCCGGGTTCTCAAACTGTTATGGATATAAATAATCTATGGAGAATCGGAAGCGTCACTAAAACTTTTACTATCACAGTCCTTATGCAACTTGTCCAGGAAGGACTTCTGGACTTGAATGATCCTGTTTCAAAATATCTGGATTTTGTGCCTAATGGTAATAACATTACGATAAAAATGTTAACTGATATGAGAAGCGGTATATACAATTATTCTGAAACTAAGGAATTTGAAGATTCTCTCACATTAGTCCCGCTTAAAAAATGGAGACCGGAAGAATTACTCGAGCTTGCTTTCAGATATAAACCTTATTTTGAACCCAATAAAGATTTTCATTATTCCAACACAAATACTATTATAATTGGTTTGTTAATTGAAAAGTTAACCGGAAATTCTCTGGAATCTGAAACGAAAAAACGTATCATAGATAAACTGAATTTAAAAAATACATATATACCTACAGATAACAAAATGAAGTCCAATGCTTCAAGAGGTTTTAATCTGGATTCCGATTCATTGATAATTCCATTAGTAGAAGTAACTGATAGATTTGATCCTTCTTGGGCAGGTGCTGCAGGAGATATAATATCAAATCTGAATGATATGAAAATTTATATCAAAGCACTCGCAAAAGGTGAGTTGCTGAATGAGAAAACACAAAACATAAGAAAAGATTTTTACAGAGTTAATGATTTTTTTGAATATGGTATCGGATGGTTCAGAATGTATGGAAAATATTACGGACATAACGGTGGCTATCCGGGTTATACAAATATTTCCATTTATGATCCATATAACGATTGTTGTGTAATTGTATTTTATAATCAGCAATCAAATGTGAGACCTGATAATCTCGCAATGGATATTATAAAATTATTTGAAAAATAAAAAAAGCCGTGAATTAAAAACTCACGGCTTTATTTTTTAAATCTTATTAAATAATAAATCAGTTAGAAAAGAAGAAATATGCAATCAGTAAACCGATTATTAAAGTTAAACCGAATTGCATATTTAACTGAGCAGTCATCATAATATGTTTAGATCCCATCTCAAACCTTGCATTTGGCTCATTTGGTAATTCACCAATCATCTTCATCAGTTTTAAAGCAATCGGGAATGTAATCAGAGAAAGCAAAGCAAAAGGTGAAATTAAATTTAAAACAACAAAAACAACAACTGAAAGATAAGCACCGATTAGCAAAATCCAGTAAAAAATAATTGAGGGTTTTTCGCCGATTATAATCGGAAGAGTTTTAATTCCGAATTTACCGTCAAAATTTATATCCCTTACATTGTTTGAATGTAAAATAGCATCAATTAATAATCCGAGAGGAATAGAAAAAATTAATGGCATCCAACTGAACTGACCTGTCTGAACTATATATGCTCCGAGTGTCATACCTGCACCGAAAGAAAGTATAACCTGAATATCTCCGAGTGCTTTATATTTTAATGCCAAAGGAGTTGCAGTATAAAAAATTGCAGAAAGCAATCCGAATATTGTCAGATATAAAATCCAGTCACCAACCTGTGTGTAAAGATAAACACCGATAAGAGTTGCGATTGTTAAAGAAATAACTGCAATTTTTTTCATCATAGGAATATCGAGAATTCCCATTGATAATACCATAGAACCGCCGTGAGGAATACCGAGTTTATCGTCTGCTTTATCCATTCCTGTTTTATAGTCATATATGTCATTAACTACATTGGTTCCGACATGAACAAGAACTGCACCGATTAATGTAAGAAAAAATAAAAGAAAATTAAAACTTTTTCCTGCACTCGCCAGTTCGGGAAGTGCCAAGACTGATCCAAAAATAATTGGAATTACAGAAGCAGGAAATGAATAAGCCCTCACCGCCATAACAATTTTCTTAGGTGTTGACATCTTGCTTAAATCCGGTTTGGAATTTTCGCTCATAATGTTTTTATTTTAAAATTTATTGGTTTTTTTAATATAAACTTATTACAAAAATACTGCTAAAAAATGACAGTTTAAATTTAAAAAAAATTAAGTTTTTTTTATTTTCAGGATTATATTTTTTTATGAAACTTTAAGTTTTAAATTCGGTTAATATTATATAAATTACTGATTTATGA
>DOWN01000111.1:783-7513 GCA_003519545.1 Bacteroidota bacterium | reverse complement strand
CACTTAAAGTTTAATGAATTAAAAACTTCAGGTTATTATAAAATTTTAATCAAAAATGTATTATATGATTTAAATGATTATAGTGTAGATGATTTAATAAAAATTATTAATACTACTAATGATGAGTATATTGGAATAATCACTGACAGATTAAACTTTGAACCAAACGACAGGGAATCAATTTCAAGATTTAATGACGCAATTGAATTTGCCTACAAAGAATCAGGCGGATATGCCGTAATTAGAGTATTTAAAAATAATTCAGATGATTTTGAAGACTTTAGTTATAATTATTACCTCGAAAGAGACGGGATAAAATTTGAAGACCCGGAACCAAGACTATTCTCTTTTAATAATCCTTATGGAGCATGTGAAAGTTGTCAGGGATTTGGTAAAACTATGGATATTGATATGGACTTAGTAATACCGGATAAAAAGAAATCAATTTTTAAAGGTGCTATATTACCATTTACAACTCCAAAACATACAAAACATCTTACTGACTTAATTAATGAAGCGGATAATTATAATGTAGATATACATATCCCATTTTCAAAACTGAATAAATCTCAATTAGATTTTGTTTTTAACGGAGGAAAAAAATATTCAGGCATTTATAAATTTTTTAAACAGATTGAAAAAGAAGCGGCTTATAAATTACATTACAGAGTTTTTCTGAATAAATACAGAGCATATACAACTTGCAGATCTTGTGGCGGTGCAAGATTAAGAAAGGAAGCATTATATGTTAAGATTAACGGATTAAATATATTTGATATTGTGAGAATGAAAATTAATGAGGCGTATAATTTTTTTAATACTTTAATTTTACCTGAATCTGAAATTAAAATTTCCGGACGTATCATAGAAGAAATAACTTCAAGGTTAAAATATCTTGTAGAAGTCGGTTTAACATATCTTACACTCGATAGATTAAGCAATTCTTTATCAGGTGGTGAGTCTCAGCGAATTAATCTTTCCACTTCTCTCGGCTCATCATTAGTAGGTTCTATCTATGTCCTTGATGAACCGTCTATAGGTCTTCATCCGAGAGACAATGAAAAATTAATTAACATAATGAAATCTCTGAGAGATATCGGAAATACTGTAATTGTTGTTGAACATGATTCTGATATGATGAAAACATCTGATCAGATTATTGATATCGGACCACTTGCAGGTGAGCTTGGGGGGGAAAAAATATTTCAAGGCACTTACAAAGAAATTCTAAAAGATAAAAATTCATTTACTGGAAAATATCTGAGCGGTAAACTTTCTATAAATGTTCCTAAAATAAGAAGAAAAATAACAGAGAATACTAAGTTTATAAATATTAAAGGTGCCAGGGAAAATAACTTAAAAGATATTGATGTAAGCATACCTCTTAATATGTTCGTTTGCATAACAGGTGTAAGCGGTTCAGGTAAGTCAACATTGATAAATAATATTTTATTTGGTGGTCTGAAAAGAAAAATGGATGGTCTATACTCGGAAAAAATTGGTGAGTTTGATTCTATAGAAGGCATTAATAATATTGAAAATGTTGAGATTGTTGATCAGTCACCTATCGGTAAAAGTCCGAGATCAAACCCTGTCACATACATAAAAGCATTCGATGTAATCAGGGAATTATATTCCAATCTGCCTGCTTCTAAAAAAAATGGTTTCACTCCGGGATATTTTTCTTTTAATGTTCCCGGCGGTAGATGTGAAACCTGTGAAGGAACTGGAATTATTAAAATTGAAATGCAGTTTATGGCTGATATAATTCTTGAGTGTGAAGTGTGTAAAGGCAAAAGATATAAAACTGATATTCTGAGCGTTAAATACCAGGGGGCTACAGGTATTCAGAAAAATATTTCTGAAGTATTAGATATGACTGTGGATGAAGCACTCGAATTTTTTAAGAACAATCAGAAAATTTATAATAAAATAAGAGTTCTTTCTGAAGTTGGGCTCGGATATATTAGATTAGGTCAGTCCGGTGCTACTCTTTCCGGTGGTGAATCCCAAAGAGTAAAACTTGCATATCATCTGACTTTTCAAGAACCGGGTGTGAATACTTTGTTTATATTTGATGAACCTACAACAGGTCTGCATTTTAATGACATTGCAAAACTCTTGAAATGTTTTGAAAAATTAATTGTGAACGGAAATTCTCTTGTTGTTATTGAACATAACCTTGATGTAATCAAATGTGCTGATTATATTTTTGACTTGGGACCTGAAAGTGGCGATGATGGGGGATATATTGTTGCCAAAGGAAGTCCTGAAGAAATTGCAAAATATAAAATGTCTCATACAGGTAAATTTTTAAATAAAATTTTAAATTAATACTTATGAAATTCATATTAACAATTAGTCTGATGCTATTTTTAACTTCAGTTTCTTTTTCTCAATCAAAAGTTACTTACGACTCACCTGATTGGGAATTAAATGCAATAGGAACTGAACCTTTTTGGAATTTATCTCTTGATGATGATGACGCGGAGTTTTCTACAATTGATTCAAGGTTAATAAAATTTGTTACGGTAAATCAAATTAAAGTTGAAGGTGAGAGAGAAGATTTTATTACAACTTTCAGGTTATCATCAAGAAGCAATACTGCTTTTGTAACAATCAAAAAATGTGAAAACTCATGTTCAGATGGTATGTCGGATAATAAATATGATTATGAAATTGTTTTAATTTTAAACGGGAAAAAAGCATATTACGGAGTAGGGAATTTAGTAACTGACAATGATTAAATTAATCTAATTCTGCTTCTAAATATTTTGCAGTCCAGCTAATATGTTTATATTTTTTTACTAAATCTTCCGGTGTTCCTTCGGCTATTATTTGTCCGCCTGCGTTTCCTCCTTCAGGTCCCATATCTATAATCCAGTCTGCTGATTTTATTACGTCTAAATTATGTTCAATAACTATAACGGTATTCCCTCTGTCAACAAGTTTATTCAAGACTAAAAGTAACATTCTTATATCTTCAAAATGTAACCCTGTTGTCGGCTCATCAAGTATATAAATTGTTTTCCCTGTCTGAACTTTTGATAATTCAGTTGAAAGTTTTACTCTTTGTGCTTCACCTCCGGATAGTGTTGTTGCTTGTTGACCTAAAGTAATATAACCTAATCCGACGTCATATAATGTCTGTAACTTTCTCTTTAAACTTGGAACTGCGTCAAAGAAATTCAATGCTTCTTCAACAGTCATATTCAGAACATCAGAAATAGATTTGGCTTTGTATTTAATTTCAAGTGTCTCCGAATTATATCTCTTTCCGTTGCAAACGTCACAAGTTACATATACATCAGGTAAAAAATTCATTTCAATTTTTTTAAGCCCCGCACCTTCACAACCTTCACATCTGCCCCCTTTAACGTTAAAAGAAAATCTGCCGACTTTATATCCCCGAATTTTTGAGTCAGGTAAATTTGCATATATATCCCTGATAAATGTAAATAATCCTGTATATGTTGCCGGGTTACTTCTCGGTGTTCTTCCAATCGGTGCCTGATCTATATCTATCACCTTATCAGCTAATTTTATATATCTTCCGTCTTCTTTTTTTGTTATTCCTTCAATTGATTTATATGGGAGAGGTTTTTCGGGTGTTTTAAAAAATTTCAAAGATAAAATTTTATAAAGCGTTTCATTTATAAGTGTTGACTTTCCTGAACCGCTAACACCGGTAATGCTAATTAATTTTCCCAAAGGAATATCTAAATCAACATTCTTTAAATTATTTCCTGTCGCACCTCTGAGTTTAATTATATTTCCGTTTCCCTGTCTTCTTGTTTTTGGAATCGGAATAATTTTTTTATTTGAAAGATAATCTGATGTAATTGAATTTCCTTTAAGTTTTTTTGGATTTCCGTAAGAAACTATTTCTCCTCCGTGCTCTCCCGCACCGGGACCTAAATCAACTATAAAATCAGATGACTCAATCATTTCCTTATCATGCTCCACAACAATTACTGAATTACCAATATCTCTCAGATGTTTTAATGAATTTATTAATTTAATATTATCTCTCTGATGTAATCCTATTGATGGTTCATCAAGAATATACAAAACGCCGGTTAACTGCGAACCTATCTGAGTTGATAGTCTTATTCTTTGTGCCTCACCGCCTGAAAGTGTTTTTGCACTTCTGTTTAACGAAAGATAATCAAGCCCAACATTTAAAAGAAAATCCAGACGTGATTTAATTTCTTTTATAATCTCAGAAGCAATTATCATTTGCCTGTCTTCAAGAATAAGTGATTCAAAAAAATCTTTACACTCTTTAATTGTAAGTTGAGTTATTTCAAATATATTTTTCCCGGCAATTTTAACCCATAGCGTATCTTCTTTTAATCTCCCACCTTTACATTTCGGACATTTATCAATTTTCATAAAACTTTCAGCCCATTGTCTTATGCTTTCTGATGTCGAATCCTTTTCAAAATGTTTAATGTAATTAATTAACCCGTTAAATTTGCCGTTATATAAACTTGTCTTTCCAATAGAATTAACATATTCATAAGTAAATTTAAAATTCGTTCCGTGTAATAATGATTGATATAATTCTTCAGGTAAATCTTTCAACTTTTCATCAAAAGTTTTATTGTAATGTTTAAATAATCCTCTGAGTAATGAATATATCCAGTTCTGTTTTGGCTTTCCTATAGGAACTATAGCACCTTCGTTAACTGATAGATTCATATCAGGTATAACTTTCTCAAGATCAATTTCTTTTTTTTCTCCTAACCCAAAACATTCGTCACACCATCCATAGTGAGAGTTAAAAGAAAATGAATTTGGTGCCGGTTCTGAAAAACTTCTTCCTGTTTCAGGATCTGATAGTTTTTCATTATATAACCTGTCATCTTTTCCGTTATTAATTATTACCAGTCCCTCACCATATCTCAATGCCGTTTCAATTGATGAAAAAATTCTCATCTTTGATTTTTCATTTATCACAACTCTGTCTATAACAATTTCAATGTCGTGAATTTTAAATCTCTCAACCTGCATTTTAGGAACTATCTCAAGCATCTCACCGTCAACTCTCACTCGAGTAAATCCATCATTTGAAATTTCTTCAAATAATTCTCTGTAATTTCCTTTACGTCCTTTTACGACAGGAGCAAGTATTGAAATTCTTGTCCCTTCTTTTTCTTTAAAAATATTGTCTAAAATCTGATCTATTGTTTGTCTTGTAACAGGTTTTCCTGAATCAGGTGAAAATTGTGTTCCGCATCTTGAATATAACAATCTCAGAAAATCATAAATCTCAGTAACAGTTCCTACGGTAGATCTCGGATTATGTGAGATTGTTTTTTGTTCTATTGAAATTGCAGGAGATAATCCTTCTATTTTATCAACGTCAGGTCTTTCAATTCCCCCGATAAATTGTCTTGCATAAGCAGAAAGTGTTTCCATAAATCTTCTCTGACCTTCTGCATAGATTGTATCAAACGCGAGAGAAGATTTTCCTGAACCTGATAGACCTGTAAATACAACAAGTGAATCTCTCGGAATTTCAATATCAATATTCTTTAAATTATGTACTCTTGCACCTTTGACAATTATTTTATCAAATGCTTTGTTTTGTTTGGTAGGATTAGTTTTTTTAGGTGAAGCCAAATATAATACGGTGTCCCGGAAATTTTAAAATTTTTTTGACAAACATATAATATACCCATAATAATTTATACCTTCAATGAATGGTCTTATACCAAAAAAAAGGAGCAATTAATGCTCCTGTTTAATTTTTAAATTTTAAATTTATCTATTATCTCTTTTTTGTAGGGAAAGGTTTTTGTCCTAAGTTGAACACTACGCCTAAATTTAAACTTGTTACGGCTATTTTTCTTTTGAATCCAAAAAGCCCGACTCCATCATTCAGATTAGCATTGCCGGGTGAAAGATCAGAACCTGAATTAAATAAATTCATATAATTGAATTTAAGCCCGATATTTATTCCGAATGTTCCTTTTTGCCCGAACACATATTCATAACCACCGTGAACTTGCATTCCAAATCTGTATGCAGGATCAATCGGACCATTTTTATTGGAAACAGGTGCACTAATTCTGTTAGTTGTAAATCCGCCCCCTATATAAAATCTCTCAGGGCATCTCGGTTTGGTTACATACTCTCCTCCTAATACTCCTGTAAAAATATCATAATCCGTTGCAGGACTTTTAGGGTCAATTGTAAAAAATGGAAAACTGTCATCATTCGCATTAATCATTTTGTTATACTCAAATCCTGCAAGAATTCTAAAACTTTTATTTTTACCAATCCCAAACTTGAAATTTAATGATGCACCTCTTCCCCATACCGCTCCATAATTTCCCTGATCCTGTTCACTGTAATATGTTCCATAAAAATCCAATGCCGCCAAATTACCATTAAAATTTGCATTTATCGTTACAACGGGAGGAGTATATGGTAAATTTTGTGAGTATATATTCTGAATACTCAATAAGAAAATCGATAGTAGAAATACTGATTTAATTAAATTTTTCATTTTTAATGTTTAATTCAGTGTTTTCAAAATTAAAGTTAAAATATTGTAATTTCAAGTGTATAGAATAAATTCAACAATTTCTCAGGCGGATTTTAATTTTTTCGTTTTATTATTATTCTTTGTTTTGAGTATTTCAGTAACGGTATTCGTCATAATACTATAAAGCCATTTTCCAAGAACTATATTTTTTTCATTATTTAGTTTTTCTATATA
>DOWN01000111.1:0-695 GCA_003519545.1 Bacteroidota bacterium | reverse complement strand
TATATAAAACATAATTGATTCTTCATCGAATTTTTCAGAATCCTTAATAAATTTTTCAAAATAAGTTAAAAAATTTCTGTGCGCTTCTTCGCTTATTGTCAACCCGGCTTTTTTTTCTTTTTTTGACAATAATGTTTTAAAGTTTTTTACTTGTTCAAGCGATGAATCTATATAATTTAGTTCATAAAAATTTCTTATAAATAGTATTCTCGCATCATATTCAAAAATTTGTTTTACAAAATCTGTTTTGTTTAGATACAATAACGATTTATCAAAATCACCTTTACGGTTATAATAAAAAGCATATCCGAGATTTGTCATAGCATCTCTTTGGGTTAGTGTAATGAATTTACTGTATTCATCCAAAAATAATTTTGCAAAATCAAAATCCTTCACATCAAAACAAGCAAGAAGCGTTAACCTGAATAAACTTGCATCAATATCTGATGAATCCCTTGAAATAAAATAATTTTTACCGAAAAACTCCTTTAAGTGATTCAGTTTTAAAAATTGTTTTTCGTTTGTGTTTTCAAGTGAATATATTATTCTAATTAATTCCTCATATAAAAAATTTAATTCTTCTCTTCCGATTGAATTTTCGTTTTTATTAATTAATATTTTAATATTTTTAAACTCTTCACACTTTATTATTTTATTCTCTCGGGTTTTTTTGATTAACTCAGTTAATGAAATAT
>DOWN01000232.1 GCA_003519545.1 Bacteroidota bacterium | reverse complement strand
CTCTCCAGCAAAAGGACTGCAAAAATATACCCGCATTAGGAATTACACAACTATTTTGTGAAAAAAATTATGTTTTTTTAAGGCAATTTTTTACATAATAAAAAATTAAATGTATTAACTTGTCAGATTCTGATAGCTTATAAATTTGGACACTTGTAAAAAATTAAAACTTTTTTTAAAATTATCCTTATTACCTCGAAAAACCATTAACCAAATTTCATATTTCAGAATAAAATTTGATTTCCTGTCTTAATTGATATTCTTGTTTTATTGTAAACATCCAAATGTATCAATTCCCAAATTTTATTTTAATCCAATGAATCTATAACTATATGCTTTTTGTTTGCAGAATCTGCAATTTCTGGATTTTAAACAATTACGATAAATCTTTCTGACTTCAACCAAATACCTCAATTGGACTTATTTCCGGAAACAAACTTTTGAAATCCTCAATATCGGCACTATATAAATAGTAAAATCCTCCGCCTCCCGCACCACACAATTTGATCAGATGCTTCCCCGAAGGATGAACTTCTCTCCAAACTTCTGCCATCTCCGGCAAGATCATCTCCGGAAATGCCTTCAATTCAATATAAGACAATTCTGCCAGCTTTTGAATGATACCTAAATCTACCTTACCTTTCGTATAACTATTGATCAACTCATCATTGATCCTTATAAGCGGTTTAATATAATTTTCCCTGAAGAAACCATCTTTTAGTTTTTCCCTGAAAACCTCCACGTAGGTTGCAGTACTCCTCGCCATACCGGAATCAATGAGATATATTCCATATGGATGAAAATATTCTTTTGGAAGATCAACCAGCTTAATGTTACCTTGCCCGTCATTCAATACAGCCTGATTCATGTAACTTATAAGTGGATCAAAACCAGAACTCTTGCCATGAAAATAACTTTCCATCAATGCAAAAAGCGATTGCAGTGTTTTCAAATCTGCATGGTCAACTGGTTCCATAAACGCATCATATACTGCTGCTGTAAATGCCCCGGAACTACCAATGCCATATCCGACCGGAATCTCAGGATCAAAATACATACCCTCTTCACATACTTTTTTAAATGAATCAGCTCTGAATGTCGTATTCCATTTTCTTAAATCCAATGCACTCATGTACCGGTGAAAATCATGATAAAGCCCTAAAAAATTGTTGTTTTCGCCCATCCTGAACTTCGCGCTGAATTTCTCGAATGGACATGCAATGGCAGACGATCCTTCCAGTACCGTATATTCCCCAAATAATAAAAGTTTTGAATTAAAAACCCTGAATTCTCTTTCCATGTCTAAAATTTAAACAAAGATCATACGAATGAAGTACAGAAAAACAACATCAATACTTAATTAAAAATCATCGAAACATTGACAAAACATAGATTGAAAGCGTCCTTAAATCAAATGCTTCGTCATTTTCTTTTCAAATAACCCTTTTCCCCACACCTAAATTTTTGCTATATATTAAAAGTTATTTAGCAAAATAAACGAAAATCTTTTAACAACCTATAAATAAAAGCTGTCTGTTCAATCTGTTTCACCTAAGAATTTTACAAACTTAATTCTTTGTTTTATATTGCGCGCTGAATTTTAATATTGTTATTTTTAAGGACAATAATATAACAAATTTTCGTCGTTTAAATCAAAAATACAGTACTGGATTGTATTGACCAAAAGACTTTTTTTATCGTAACTAATTGTTATCAAGTAAGTTGTTTTTATATTTTTACAATATTAATATTTCTAATAGTTTTTATTTTTCTTATACATATTACTGGAAGGTTATTTCAACGATAAATTGATTTTGTTTTGATTCAAATATTTAGAAAAAACTGGTTTGTTTTCTCTTTGCTTTTACTGCCATATACAGTATTAACACGGATTTGGATTTTTTTTGAAAAACCTGAAATTCCCGCGACCAATCTCAACACAACACCTGTATACAATTACATCGATCAGTTTTTACCCTCGGATTCCTTATTCAATGCACTTACGGCCAGTTTTTTGGTTTTTATTTGTGCGGTTTTACTCAATAATATTGTAATCAAAAACCGCATAGCCCGCGAAATAAACCTCATTCCGGGCATGTTACTTATTTTCATGAGTTCGTTCCATAAAGACACTTTTTTTGTATCTCCAATCCTGGTTTCTTCCGTCATTTTGCTTTTTGGTTTTGCCAACATATACAGAACCTACCATCGTCCATTTGCAGGTATATATATTTTTAATGCCGGATTTATTGTAGGTATTGCCAGTTTAATTTATGTTCCGCACATTTTATTCACAGGGGTTTTATTTGTCGCATTGATAATCTTAAGAAAAGTAGATTTCAGAGATTTTGTTCAATTGTTTACCGGATTGATCATGGCTTTTGCTTTCTGGGGATTCGCCAGTTTTTGGTTTGAATTGCCTTTTTACTATTTTGAAAAGCTGCCTGAACATTTTTATCTTACAAACCATTTGAAATCATATAAACTCAATGAGATCATCATTTTAATTATTTTAGGCCTCTCCTTGCTGCTTTCTGTGTTTAAATACAAAAGCTTTGTACTTAAAAAAAGTATTCAATCCCAAAAAAAAGTAGAATTGCTCTATTATTTGATTGCTATTGGGTTTATTTGTATGATGATAAGTCCGGATCAATTCCTTTTCCACAGTTTATTTGTTATTTATATCCCCTTGTCCGTTTTCCTTGCTATGCTGATGAATAAAGTCAGAAATGAACCTGCATTGGAATTAGCGCACCTTTTTATATTATTTTTTATCATCTTTTCCCATTTTCTGTTCTGACCCGACAATTTTGTGTGCTTAAAATCACAGAATAGCACTGCAAGAGTTATTAACTTTGCATCGTTTTTTAACGAAAAAATGTTACCATTCTAATATCGGTCAGCATTATTTGGAACGGACAAATAAAAACTTTATCAAAATTAAATATGTAATATCATCGTTAAAATTGTTAGTTTTTTTGAATTCCAGAAATATTTTCGGTCTGACAAAATTATTTTCCAAAAATCAAATAAAATTTGAACAATCTTTAAATAAATTAATTCGAATGAAGAAAATACTGATT
>DOWN01000183.1 GCA_003519545.1 Bacteroidota bacterium | reverse complement strand
CTTTTTCAATTTTTTCCAATATTCCGAAATAAATTTTTTCCATAATTCTTGCCGCAAACATCAAACCCTTATCTTCCCGTGTAAGACACTCATTTGCTTTATTGTAATATAACCTTGCTCTCTCACATTCAAACTTCATAAGTTCAATAAAAGAGTTATTATAATTATTTTTCATTAAATCTTCTTCGCTGTAACCAAATTTTTCCAAGTCTTCTTTTGGTAAATAAATTCTTCCGTTTTCAGCATCTTTTTTTAAATCTCTAAGTATGTTAGTCAGTTGTAAAGCGATACCGAGATTTACCGCGAACTCTTTTGTTTTTTTATTTCTGTATCCGAATATTTCAATACACATAAGACCGACGGTTGCAGCAGCACAATAACAATAATTATATAACTCTTCAAAATTTTTATACCGTTTTTTTTGTATATCCATTTCCATCCCCTTCATCAATTCAAAAAAAGGTTCAACCGGAATATTAAATTTTTTTCTTATGTCATTAACTTTATTCAATAGTGAAAATTTTGATTTGCTCACAAGTGCTTTTTCAAATTCATTTCTCCATTCGCGGATTAATTTATATTTAACATCTTCAGAAGCATTTTCATCATCAACAATATCATCAGTTTTTCTGCAAAAAGCATACACTGTATTAATTGCTTCATTTTTCTCCTTGGATAATAATGAAAATGAATACAAAAAATTTGTTTTACTTTTTACTGTTATATCTTTTTCTTCTGCCATAACATTTTTAAATAATCCCATTTTGAAAGTTTTACTCTTTCTGTCAAAACGTTGTAATTAATTTTTTCAATTTTATTTAAAATTTCATTTCCACCTTTATAAATAAATTTCAGTTCATACTTTAATCTACCGTTTACCAAATCAATCAGTTTATAACCTTCATTAAACATCTTTCTTGTCTGCTCAGTTAAATATTTTATCAGACTTCTGAAATTATCATTTTGTATATTCTCCATCAATTCTCTCATCGAATATCCAAACTTATTCATTTCTTCTTCCGGAATATAGACTCTGTTTATTTCCAAATCACGGGAAACATCCTGCCAAAAATTAGTTAATTGTAAGGCAGTACAAATTTTATCAGAGTAGCCAAATAATTCCTTATCTTTAATTTCGTTGTATCCAAACAAATACAAAATCAAATGCCCTATAGGATTTGCAGAATTATCAGAATATTCAATCAGTTCATTAAATTTATTATAACTGTTCTTTACAGAGTCCTGTTTAAAAGCCTTCAGTAATTTTAAAAACTCTTCAACAGGAATCTTTAGTTTTGTTATAGTATCAGAAAGAGCAATTAAAAATTTTAAATTTTCAGAATCAATTGATTCAGATTTATCGTTACTTAAAATTTTATATAAATCCGTTTCAAGTTTATTTAAATCATTCAGTTTTTTTTCACTTCTCTCATTCGAATCAGCAATATCATCAGCGGTTCTCGCAAAAGCATAAATTGCATAAACATATTTTCTTTTTTCAGCCGGTATTAAGAAAGAACCTACAGGAAAATTCTCGTAATGTTCAGTTGCCAGTTTCTTACAATAAATGTAAGAATCAGATATTACATCTTCATTAAATTTCAATTATGTAATTTTTGATTTAAAGCGAAAAATAAAGGATGGTTTCTAAATCCGCCAGCAATTGATTAAGGCAAGATTTACAGGTGTATCTTTTATATTAAACGAGTAATTCCTGTTTATTAATAAGTTTAAAACTTTATTTAAAGAATGTAAGGTATGATTTAAAAAATCAGAAATTTTATTTAAAAAATTCTGAGCGAATTTTGAAAGAGTCAGTTATGCTGAACTTGATTTTGAATTCGCCGGATCGGATGGTGCGTAAAAAAATGAAAGGAAAACAGAAATTATAACTGAAAACCAAATCAGAGAAAACTTTTTAATCCTTGAAGATTTGTTTATTAAATCTTTGTTCCAATAACATTTATAAAACAGTTTTCTGTATGTATTCATAATTAAAAAATTATGAAAGAATGCAAAACTTCTGTATATCAATAGATATTCCGGAACAAGAATTTCTCTTAAAGTCAGTGTATATATGTATTGAATTAATACTTCCATTTCACGTGAAATTACTTGTAATTATTATTAAAATCAATAATTAATGAATGGTAGTTTAAAAAAATTTTATTATATAAACTGAACAAATTAAACAAACAGATACAAACAAAAAACCCCGTCTTAAACGGGGTTGATTGTAAAAAAATATTTAAGAAAATATTATTTGTTTAAAACCATTTTCTTTGTATCTACAAAATCACCTGCGATAAGTTTATAGAAATAAATACCGCTTGATAATCCTGAACCTTCAAACAATGCATTGTAAGTACCTTTTTTAACAAATCCGTTTGCTAATACTGCAACTTCAGTACCTTTTGCATCATAAACTTTTAAAGAAACGTTCATATCTTTAGGAACGGTAAAGTTTATGTTTGTTGTTGGGTTGAATGGATTAGGATAATTTTGTGAGAGTTTATAATCAGTTACAGATGAAGCAATCGGGTTAATGTTTGTAGGACCATCAACTTTTACTTTACCTGCATTCAATGTAACACTGTTTGAACTTAAAGAACCTTCCTGTTTCCAAACAATGATATTTATTGCACAGTTTTCAGGAACAACATCGGTTGGTAAAGTATAAACTAAAGTTTTGTTTATTACTTCGTTCTGATTCCAAACACTACCTGTATTTAACATTTCTCCCAAGTCACCGTTGATCATTGATTTAACTACATGGTCATGATCATAAACTGGAAAATAAGTAGTTCCGGGTGAACATGTATTATTAGAATACTGATGATATACAAGATTATCTTCAGTTAAAATGAAATTAACTCTGTAATCACCTGTTAAATTTTCAAGTGCTTTTGCAGTTAAATTAACAGTAATTTCTCTTGTAGAAGCGTTATAACTTTTTGTAGTTAAAAGTTCTGCTTTTGCTGTTTCAAGAGTTTTTTGAGTTACAATCGCATTTATCCATGAACCTCTTGAAATTACGCCAGTTCTTCTGCCAACAACACCTGTTGGATAAGCAGACATACCTAAAAGAGATCTGATCCCTGTTGTATAAGATTGCCATGGATCACTTCCTGCTCCGTGGTAAGCCAAAACAACTGTTTCAGGATAAATTTAATAGATCGCATCAATGATATCGTGACCGCAAGGGCACCATTGACACCAAGTTCCTGTGCAATATTCTAATACTGTATTAAATGCTACAGATTGAGAATTTGCCTTATTTGTATTAAGGGAAATTAAGAATGCACACAAAATAGGAATGAGTAATAATTTTCTCATCTCCACGCCTCCATTTGGTTTTAAGGTTTTTCCGAAAATTAATAAAAAACTTATTATTTACAATACTTTAATTTATCGCAATTAAGTTATTTGAGTAATATCATTTTTTTGACATCACTGAAATCACCTGACTCAATTTTATAATAATAAATTCCGCTTGATAAATTTGAATATCGTTTTGAATTAAACTCTACTCTGTATGTTCCTGCAGATCTGAAGTTGTTTACAAGTGTCGCTACTTCTTTACCAATCATATCATAAACTTTGATTTTAACTAACCCATCTTTTGCTATTGAATAAGTAATGACTGTTTCAGGATTGAAAGGATTAGGAAAGTTTTGCTCCAAAGCGTAAGAGATAATTGTTGAAGGATTGTTTCCATTACTTGTTACAGTTCCGAATGGGAAATTATTTGAAGCAGGTTTTGTATTGTAATAAGCAACAACCTGATTTGTATCTGTTAATCCGATGTTTACACTTTGACTTCCTGAAGCAGAACCAGTTGTTCTTGCAACAAGAATTAAAGTTCTCGCAGTATCTAAAAATTTGAATTTTAATTCATTGAAAGTAATAGGGCCATTTGCAAATGGTTGTGATTGTAAAAGTATATCACCGTTACTTACATTACCATTTTTATCTTTATCAAAATATAAATCAAAACTTGAAATATGTGAACCTGTTGCATTAGTTGTCATTCCGAATTTTAACATCTTTAATGAGCCAAGTTGTGGATTTAAACTTGTTGAAATTTTTACACCAACTAACTCTCTTGCAGTATCAGAAGATGCTAAAGTTGTATTCATTAACATATTACTTCCACCGTTGATACCTTCAACAACAAACTTTGGTGAGTTAGTAGCATCCCAAGCGTTCACTTTTCCTGCACCGTATCTTCCATCTTTTCCCGGTGTTCCCATATCAATTGATGTCATTTGAATTACCTTTGCAATATCCTGAGGTAACATTTCCGGATTTATTGAAAGCATAAGAGCGATTACTCCAGCAGTATGAGGAGTTGCTGATGAAGTTCCACCGAATGTTGATCCGTATCCGGTTCCTGAACTTACATAACATGCTATTGTTCCTTCACCCGGTGATGAAACGTCAGGCTTTAATAATCCCATTGAATCAGGCATTTCCACAGGTGCAACTCTGCTATAAGGATAATCTCTGTGTTCAGGTAAAATTACATTATTATATGTTCCCCATAAATTCCAGTTTCCCCATGTTGCAGGTCCGTGTGGAGAAGAGGTTTGAATAATGTTTGTATTAACATTAATATTTCCAACGCCAATTACACCACCAATACCGCCGATTTTTAATTGGTCAGGATGTAACCAAGGTGCAGGTACATTTCCTGCAGTAGAAATATTTAAAGGAATACCATTATTATTTCCGTCATTACTTGTTGAGTTTGTATGAATTGTTCCTGCTGCAAGTGACATATCAGTAATAACTCTGAATTGCGAATAATCAGGTCTTGAAGGCCATTTCCAACTTAATGAACTTGTAATAACATCAGCACCTTTTTCAACTGCGTATTGAAAAGCAGCCCACTGCTGAGTTTGTCCGCTGGCATTTCTTAATAATAAACTTTTTGCTTCAGGAGCAACACCTGTAAGATTTCCCATAGTTCCGTCACCGACAACCTGACTTAAAGTTGCTGTGCCGTGTGAAGCCGCTGTGACATTATAATTATTTGTAGTAAAATCCCATCCGATTAAATCATCAATTTTTCCGTTTCCGTCATCATCAATTCCGTTTACATCACCTGCATCAAATGCTGAAGTTGTACCGCTTCCGATTGTGATAGTTCTTCCATTATTATTTGCATCTTCACCTAAATTCTGCCAAATACCTTTTACA
>DOWN01000011.1:911-12355 GCA_003519545.1 Bacteroidota bacterium | reverse complement strand
GAAATGTCTGATGTCGGTTTATTAAAAAATAAAAATTTAATTATAGATAAAAATATTATTAAATGGATTGGTAATAAGTTACCAAAAAATTTAAAATTTTCTCGCGAAATAAATTGTACGGGAAAAGTTGTAATGCCTGGATTTATTGACAGTCATACTCATTTTGCTTTTGCCGGCTCAAGAGAAAATGAATATGAAATGAAAATTGCCGGAATGTCTTATCAACAAATAGCATCTTCAGGAGGAGGAATTTCAGCAACGGTAAATGCCGTTAAAAAATCTACTTTTAATCAACTATTAAATCTCGCTGAAAAAAGATTAAAATATTTTTTTATAAACGGAACAACAACTATAGAAGGTAAATCAGGATATGGTCTTGATTTTGAAAATGAAATTAAACTCTTAGAAGTTTATAAAAAATTAAATGAAGTTAATAAATATGGAATCGATATTATCTCAACTTTTCTTGGGGCTCACTCTTTTCCGGGAAATATGAGAAAAAAACAATATCTGGAAAAATTAATTTTTGAAATGATTCCATATGTAGCATCTCATAAACTTGCAAAATTTAATGACGTTTTTTGCGAAAAAGGTTATTTTGATTTGGCTGATACTGATTTGATTTTATCTACCGGTGTAAAATTTGGGTTGATTGCTAAATTACATACCGATCAGTTTAATTCTATTGGTGGTGTCGGTGTCGCTTTGAAAAATAAAGCAATTTCTGTTGATCATCTTGAAGTACTTAAATCAAAAGATTTAACAAGACTTTCAAACTTTAACTCCGGAAAAAACAAATATTGCATGGCAACATTACTTCCGGGTGTTTCTTATTTTCTCAATATTCCTTATCAGCCCGCAAGAGAACTTATAAATAAAAATGTGCCGGTTGCTTTGGCTACTGATTTTAATCCGGGATCATGTTACACCGAAAATTTACAAATGATTATGAGTTTGGCTTCTATCAAACTTAAAATGTCTGCTGAAGAAATTATTAATTCGGTTACATATAATTCAGCATGTGCTTTAAATTTACAGAATTCTATCGGCTCACTTGCTGAAGGTAAACAAGCAGATTTGTTAATATTAGATTTACCTGATTACAAAGAGATGATTTATAATTTCGGTGTGAATAGAATTGAAACTGTAATTAAAAAAGGAAAAGTTTTTGAAGTGAATAAAATTTTATAAACTATAATCCCTTAACTTTTGGCAGTTCAAGTGATATATCTTCACACTCAAGTTCTCTCCAAAGTTTTTGACATGGGAACATATTTTCATATAATGCTCTGCCTATCATAACTGAATCTATTCCAAGATTTTCAATTTCACTTAATCTGTTTAGATCATTATAGTTATGAATTCCACCTGCGGAAGTAATCCTTAAATTTGTGTGTGTGGCTATTTCTATAAGTCTTTCAATATGTGGACCTGATAAATTTCCAACTCTTGTAACATCCTGATATATAATTCTTTTAATTCCTAAATCTTCCATCATCTTAGCAAAATCAAGAGGTGTAATATTTGCATAATTCACCCATCCGTTTTGAACCACATTATTTAATTTTTCATCAATTCCAATTACAATTTTTGAAGCGGAATATTCACTAATTAACTGCTTTACCAAATCGGGATTTGTTATTGCTGCTGTACCTATTACAACTCTGTAAACTCCAAGTTCTTCTATCATTTTTTTCGCAGTCTCAAAATTACGTACTCCACCGCCTACCTGTATTGGTATATCAATTGATTTAATGATTTCTGCAATTAACGGGAAATTTTGCATTTCACCGTTAATTGCTCCATCAAGATCTGTAATATGTAAAGTTTTAAAATTCTCTTTCCTGAATAATTTTGCTACATTAACAGGACTTTCGCAATAGTATTCCGTTTGGTTTTTTAATCCTTCTAAAACCCTTACTACTTTATTATCTTTTATATCTATTACAGGTATTACTAACATATTATTTTTTTATAACAGCAAATTTTCCTTTTCCGACTTTGCTGCCATTTCTGTTAAATGCCACTACTATATAAACACCGGAAGGGAGATTCAGGTTTCGGCTGTTTTGCCAGGTTGCTATTCTTCCGCCTGGAGAGTCAAATTCTGCAATAACCTGCCCCGTAAGATTTATGATTTTTAACCTTGAATTTTCAATTAATCCATCTATTTTCATATCAACACCTGCAGGTAAAATAAATGGGTTCGGTGAACATGTTATTTCATCAAATTCTGCTACCGGTTCGATAGCATTGGTTGTTACGGAAGATAATCCCTTTAAAGTTCCGAAATATGCTATTCCAGTTTCAGGATTTACAACTATGGAATTAATTTTATTATCAAGTATCGGGCTGTTTGATGTGTTGAATTGTTCAATTAAAGTTGATCCGTCTGATGATAAATGAAATACACCGTTTCCCTCTGTTCCAATCCATTTTTCATTTAAGATGTCATTTTTTATAACTCTGCAATTTTGTGTAAAAGGAACTCGCAAATTACCTTCGATAATTCCAAGTTTCACCGGTGCAGGTTTATTATTTGGATTTTGAATTGCCGCTAACGGATTGCTGATTATGAAAACTCCATTGTTCGTTGCAATCCAAACTTCTCCGTTTTTATCAACTATAACATCATTTATATCCTGTATTCCAAAATCTCCGGTTGTATAAAATCCAAAAATATCATCTGAGAAATTATTTAAACTTCCGTTTTCATTAAAAAAATATACCCCTTCAGGCGTATTAGTTACTATCCATTTTGTATTGTTGTTATCAATAGCCATCGCTTCAAGATTGCAACTGTTGATAAACGAAGAATTTGGAATTCCAATAAATTGCCCGTCTCCAGTATAACAATATATATTAGTTGAATTATTAGAAGTATAAATTGATAACCAAAATCTTCCCTGATTGTCAAAACCACCTCCGAAAGGAGTACAGTAATTAGGATTCGCAGGTATTCCCGGCAAATTTGCGTTTGATGGATTAAAATTTCTTATTGTTTCTCCTTCTATTAGCGTAGGTCCTCCTCCATAACTCAATGCCCAGACTGTGTTATCATTTGCATAAATTTTTCTAAAAAAATTATCATTACCAATTGAAGGATATGTCGATGTATTATAGTTTGTCCAGGTAGAACCGCTTAACTTATAAAATCCTGCGGTAAATCCTCCGCCGGCTGCCCATACATTTCCAGAACCATCTGCGGCGAGCCAGTCAAAACTGTTTCTCGCAGGACCGTTTGGTGCGACAAACTGATATCCCTGATTTGTATTTATAAATAGCCCGTCAGATAAACTTGCAAGAATCGGGTTACCATTTGCAAAAGAGGTTACTTGTCCGATTCTTACATTTTCAAGGTATAGATTTACATTTTCAAGCGAACCCTGATTTGCAAAATAGACAGAATTATTTAATGAAAAATAAATTCTGCTCTGAACAGGGGAAATGGATCGTACTGCACTATTAAAAATTATATTGTTCGGATATCCCGCCCAGTTTCCGTTTTCATAATACATACAGTTGGATGCAGTTCCGGCAAAGACTTTGTTGTCGAATGAGGCTACGGTATTTACAGAGTTTGACATTCCGAAACTGTTGAAGTTTGTCCAACTCGATGGATTATTTAAATTTGATGTTGAAACATTTGCAAAACTTACACCTGATATTGTTCCAGCAAATAATAAATTATTCAGTAATGTAAGAGAGGTTACTTTTGTTCTCGGTGCATAGTTGCCGAGTTGATAATAAGGTGCATCTACAAAACTGAAATTTAAAATTGAAATTTTCTGAATGCCATATCCCGTACCGACAAAAATAAAATTTCCGAATTGTTGAAAACTATTGATTGATTTATCGGATTCTGTTGAATTTTTTATATCGTAAATATATTTAAATGATTTATTGTTAACATCATATATAACAATTGATCCGTCTGATGCTCCTATCCATAATCTTCTTTGAGAATCAAGATATAAACTTAAAATATCATTGCTCAACAGACCATTTATATTTGTGAATTTTTCTATAATTGTTCCGTTGTTTGAAACGACAAATACACCGCCTTTTGATCCGCAATATACTGAGTTTTCTGATACTGCGACAGATGTTAATTCTTTCATATCAGTAAAATTCTCCCACATTCTTGCCTGAGAATATGATTGGGAAAATGAAATGATACAAAAAATACTAACGAATAATATTTTTAGTTTTTTCATGGTTCTGATTTTTAGTTTTAAAAATGACGGTAGAGTTGTTAAATATATCTTATTGGTGTAGTTAATGATTAGTATAAATTATCTATTGCTTCTTGTAATTCGTTTTTTGTGTGAAGTTCATTTTGTGAAGATGCCACAAATAATCCTTTATTGTAAATATTCTTTGCTTCTTCTAAATCACCTTCGTGTTCATAAAGTTTACCGAGTTGATAATAAACAGGTAAATATGTCGGTTGATTTTTCAATAACTTCAAATATTCTGTCTTTGCTTTTTCCGGTTCATTCATTGACATATATTCTAAAGCTAAAGCATATCTGCTGAATGCATCGTTTTCATCATTTTTGAGTATTTCCAATAATGATTCTAACCTGCTCATTATACAATATTATCAGTTTTATTTTTAAAATCAATATATTTTGAAGTTAAATAAATTGATATAAATCATTTTAATAATAATTAAAAATTATTATTTTTCTATACTTTGATAAAAAAGATATTCAATTTTATTTTACCACCCGATAATTGGAAAGTTCCTGTTATCGTTATATGCGGTGTATTATCCGGCACTCTCGTTTTTATCTTATATGTCGGAAATGCAACTTCTTATTTATCAGATAAACCGGAAACTTGCATTAATTGTCATGTAATGTATCCGCAGTATTCTTCTTGGAGAGTAAGTTCTCATTCTAAAGTAGCAACTTGTAATGATTGCCATGTGCCTCAGGATAATTTTTTTAAAAAATATGCTTTCAAAGCATCGGATGGTGCAAGACATTCTTTTATGTTCACTTTCAGACTTGAACCTCAAGTAATAAAAATAAAACAAGCCGGTATAAATGTAGTTCAGGATAACTGCATAAGGTGTCATTCTAATTTATTAAATCACACAATGTTTGTTAAAGACGATAGAGGCGAAGAAAGACTATGTTGGAGTTGTCATCAGGAAACTCCTCACGGATCGGTAAGCAGTTTATCTTCTTTCCCTGATTCAAAAGTTCCGGGTTTAAATCCCATTGTTCCGGATTGGCTAAAAAAACAATTAAATAAATAATACTATGAAAAAAATCAAAGACATTATTAAAGAAAAACCTTATGTCGGTTGGTTATTGTTTATTTTAACGGTTGTTATAGTTTTTCTTGCGGGGCTTTTTGGAAGTTCTATTATCGAAAGAAGAACTGAAGCAAATTTGATTTTGCAAAATATTAAACCTTTATCAGAGTGGGAACCGAGAAATGAAGTCTGGGGAGAAAATTTTCCCCGTCAATATCAGTCTTATATAAAAACTTTAGATACAAATTATAAAAGTAAACATGCAGGTTCTCAAAAAGTTGATATGCTTGAAAAATATCCTGAACTGGTGATACTATGGGCAGGTTATGCTTTTTCCAGAGATTATAATCAGGGAAGAGGTCACTATTATGCCATAAAAGATTTAAGAAATACTTTGAGAACTGATGTACCGCAGCCGAGTACTTGTTATGCATGTAAAAGCACTGATGTTCCAAGAGTTATGAATGAATTAGGAGTTGAAGAATTTTATAAAAAACCTTTTAAAGAATTAGGTCACGAAATAGCAAACCCTATTGGTTGTCAGGATTGTCATAATCCGAAAACTATGAATTTAAGAATCACTAGACCTGCATTAATTGAAGCACTCGCAAGACAGGGTAAAGATATTAATAATGCAACACATCAGGAGATGAGATCTCTTGTATGTGCTCAATGCCACGTTGAATATTATTTTAAAGGTGAAGGAAAATATCTCACATTCCCTTGGGATAAAGGCTCATCAGTTGAAGATATTGAAAGATATTATGATTCTGTTTCTCATACTGATTTTGTGCACACTTTAAGTAAAACACCGGTACTCAAAGCACAACATCCGGATTTTGAAATGTTTAAAATGGGAGTGCATAGCGAAAGAGGTGTTGCGTGTGCTGATTGCCATATGCCTTATAAATCAGAAGGTGGTGTTAAATTTACAGATCATCATATCCAAAGCCCTCTTAACAATATTGAAAATGCATGTCAGGTTTGCCACAGAGAATCTGAAGCCACTTTAATTAAAAATGTTTTTGACAGACAAGATAAAGTTGAAGAATTATTAAAATTAGCAATGAACTCTCTTTTCAAAGCGCATATTGAAGCCAAAACTATGTGGGATAACGGTGCAACTGAAGCTGAAATGAAACCTGTTTTGGATTTGATCAGAAGTGCTCAGTGGAGATGGGATTTTGTTGCGGCAGGTCATGGCTCAAGTTTTCATGCTCCGCTTGAATGTGCTAGAATTCTCGGTACTGCAATACAAAAGTCTGAAGAAGCAAGAATTCAACTTGCGGGGTTATTAATCAAAAAAAATATTCCGTTACCGATTGTTTATCCTGATGTATCTACAAAAGAAAAAGCACAGGCATATATAGGGCTTGATGTAAATAAACTAAAAGAAGACAAGAAAAATTTTCTTGAAACGGTAGTTCCTGTATGGGATAAGAAAGCGGAAGAGAGACATGATAAGATGCAGGAGAAATATACTAATTAATTTCAGGTAAGTGTAAAATATTCTTCTTTGCCGTTAAAGTGATGTCGAATTGTTCCTGCTCTAACAAGGTTAACAAGTGTTCTGCTTGCTCTCCTTTCTGATATGTTGACAAGTTTTTTAAATCCTTTTACTGTAATCTTACCGTTATCGTTGAGAAAATTCATCAAAGTTTTTTCATTCTCTCCGAAATTTATTGTCAAAGGATTTTTACTGTTTTGACCTTTTAATATTTTGGCAGTTTCTTTTGATGCTATTATTGACATATCATCCAACCGAACATAACATTTCATATTATCTTCATCCTCAGTAATTAAGTAATGCGGTTTGTTTTCACTTTCAGGTATATAAACCACAACTACATCCAGACCTTTTATAAGTATAATTTCAAATTCATATTTTATTTCCGGTTCACAATAAAAAACTGCAGCCGAATCTACAAGTTCAATTTCTTCTTTTTCGCTTCTTACTCCGACAATCGTTTTATCATCATCAACCCCGAATAAAATATAACCACCTTTTGTATTCGCAAACGCAATCATCTCTTTTGCAATTTTTTCAGGTGTAGAAAATTTTCTTTTGAATTCTACAGTTTGTGATTCACCTTCTTCTATTAGCTTATATAATTCTACTAAATACATTAATGTTTAAAATTTATTTTATCCAGATAACCTTGTAATATTATCTGTGCTGAAATTGAATCAACAAGTCCTTTGTCTCTTTTTTTCTTTTTATTTGTAACATTTTCTGAAATAAATTGTCCTGCAATCGAACTTGTAAATCTCTCGTCAGAAAAACATATTTCTACTTGTAATCCTGACTTTGATAAAAAAGTTTCTAATGAATTTTTAAAATCTTCTGTCTTTAATGTTTGTATGGATTTTTCGGAGTTCAGATTTATAGGATAACCTAATATTATCCTGTTTACATTTTCTGTTTGTATTATTTCCGAAATTTTTTTGAAAAATTCTTTGTCGTTTGAGAGGTGTGGTCTTGAAAAACTAATTTTATTATTATCATCTGAAATAGCTATTCCGATTCTCTTATCCCCGTAATCAATTCCTAAAGTTTTTGCCATCAATTAAGATTAAATTGTAAAATTTACAGGATATTATTTTCTCCCTCCTGATTTATTCCCGGTTTAATTTCGTTATTTTGATTTTCAGAATTTTCTAAATTTTTTAATTCTTCCTGAGCATCCTTTTCCGAACTGTCTTTTAAATAATTTTTTAATAGTTTGCCCGGTTTAAAATGCATTTTCCTCCTGCCTGGGACATATACAAATTCGCCGGTTTTTAAATTTCTCGCTTTTGGTTTTGGTTTTGTTTTCTTAACCTCAAAAACTCCAAAATCTCTAATCTCAATTCTTATTACAGGGTCGGCGGACATAATTAGTTCTCTGAGTGAGTTAAATAATGAATCAACTATTAGTTTCTTCGTTATTTTCTTGCCAACAAGCTTCTCTTCCATCTTCATCTCAACATCTTTACGGGTTAATGTTTTAACCCTCTCTGCATTTCGTCTCCTCCTCTCAGAAGATTCATCAAAGGGATTCTCAGTGATTTCCATCAATTGTTTCTCCTATTGTTTGTTTATACCTTTTGAAATATAGATATGAGGAATAAATAATTAAAATTAATATAATATAATAAAAGTATGATATAAATTCAGTAATAACTGATATTTGCATTAAATTCAGTAATAACACAATCCCAATTCCTAATACTGCAATTTTGCCGGGATAATTACTCATTAATACTTTTCCAGTCTTTTTCTCAAGTTTTAAGCCAAAAAATAATATTAAAATATCCCTTAATAAGACGATGATCAAGAACCATAATGGCAATAAACCTTTGATAAATACTAATATAGCAATTACTGTAACAGAAATTTTGTCTGCAAGTGGATCTATTATCTTTCCGGTTTCTGAAACCTGATTAAATCTTCTCGCTATATATCCATCTGATAAATCAGTTATATATATCAAAATCATTATTAAAATTATTACTGAATTTTGTGTATCAAATTTATATAATATCAGATAACAAAGTGGAATTAATAAAATTAACCTGAGTATTGAAAGTAGATTTGGAATTAAAAATAATTCTTTAGTATTTATTTTCATAAATAATCAATTTATCAACTATTTAAATTAATTATTGTAATTACATAATTAAACATAAAATTAAGTGAATAATATTTATTTTGATAATGCTGCAACAACACCTGTTTCCGAAGAAGTGATTAATGCAATGTTACCTTATTTGAAATTTGATTTTGGAAATCCTTCTTCTATTCATTCATTTGGCAAACCTGCAAAAGTATTAATTGAAGATACAAGGGATTTACTCGCAGAGATTATAGGTTCTAAACCAAAAGAAATTTATTTCACAAGTGGAGGAACCGAGGCAAATAATCATGCCATTAAAAGCGTTGCTATTAATTTCTTACAATCAAACAAAAAGGAAATTATAACTTCAAGAATTGAACATCTTGCGGTTTTAGATTCAATTGAGTATTTAAAAAATAATTTTGGTTTCACAGTAAAATTTGTTGAAACTGATAACAATGGTTTTATAAATTATGAAAATTTAAAATCTTTGCTGAATAGAAATACACTGATGGTTTCGCTTATGCATTCAAATAATGAAACCGGAGTAATAAATGATTTGAAAAAAATTAGTTCTCTGAAATCTGAATTTGATTTTGTATTACATTCGGATACAATTCAGTCATTTGGAAAAGAGTTATTAAAACTTACCGATCTGAATATTGATTTGGCGACAATATCTTCGCATAAAATTTATGGACCTAAAGGGATTGCTGCACTTTATATTAAAGATAAAACTCCAATTGAAAAATTTATTCACGGTGGAAGTCAGGAGAGGAATTTAAGAGGTGGAACGGAAAATATTCCGGGCATCGCAGGATTTAAAAAAGCACTCGAATTGTTAAAACAAAATTTTGAATCAGACAGAACTCATTATATAAATCTAAAAAATTATTTGTTAAAAAATCTCAAAAAGATTTTGGGAGATAAAATCATAATAAATACTCCTGATGAAAATTCACTGCCAAATATACTAAACATTTCTGTTAATTTGAAAAATTCTAAAGTTGATCCTGAAATGTTGTTGATATTGCTTGATGTTGAAGGTATTGCCGTTTCAGGTGGCTCTGCCTGCACATCCGGTTCCCATAAGCCGTCTCATGTATTGTTAAGTCTTGGAGTTGATGAAAAGACTGCACTTGCAACTGTAAGAATTTCAATCGGAAGGAATAATACTTTAAAAGATGTTGATAGTCTTATAGAAGGATTAAAAAAAATTATTTGAGATTTAAACCGGGGTCTGCGGATTCTTTTGAATTTGATTCTGATGTATTCATAATCCTTCTTTTTTTCGGATTTATAAAATTAAAAAATGATCTAATAATTCCTGTACTGATATAAAACAAACAAAACGAAAAAATACCCTCACCTTTTGTTAATAAAATTAAAATTATTGCAATTAAAATTATTATAAACTTTACCGGATATTTTTTTATATTACGTTTATTAAACTTTGGAAGTGTATCATATTTGAAATTGCTAATCATCAAAGCAGGCAATAGGAATGCAAGTATCCAGATAAAATAAACACTTGTCTCTTCGGAAAAAATTCGGTTATTATAAAAAATTACATAAGAACATAATGTCACTGCTGCAATAGGTGTCGGCAATCCTTTGAAATAATCCTTGTCAAATCCTACAAGTTGCACATTAAATCTTGCAAGACGGACTGCTGAAAAAATCATAAAGAATGATGAAACTACAACGCCAAATGTTTCAATGTTTTTAAAATATAAATTATAAATTATAAATGAAGGTGCAACTCCAAATGAAATAACATCTGATAGTGAATCAAGTTCAACTCCAAATTCACTAGATGTGTTTAAAAGACGTGCAACTATACCATCAAATCCGTCAAACAACATTGCGTAGATAATAAAAAAAGACGCTTGAGTAAAGTTACCGTTCATTGCATATATCAGGGACATAAATCCGCAGAACGCATTTAAAACTGTAAATAAGGATGGTATGAAACTTCGTGGAATGTTCAAATCATTTTTTAACTTTGAAATTCACCGATTATTGTTTCGCCGGTTTTTGTTTTATCACCGGGTTTAACAAAAATTTTTGTGTTTATATCAAACAGCATATCAACTCTCGAACCGAATTTGATCATACCAAATTTTTCTCCAATATATACTTCATCCCCGGTTTTCAAATTACATACTATTCTTCTTGCAACAAAACCTGCTATTTGTTTAAATAAAATTTTATTGCCGTTTATTGTTTTAATTCCAATTTCAGTTCTTTCGTTCCGCTCCGATGACTTGTGATCAAATGCTACGAGATATTCACCTTCGATGTATTTAAAATAATCAACAATACCTGTTACAGGATGACAGTTCACGTGAACATTTAAAGGTGATAAAAATATACTCACCTGTTTTAGTTTTTCACCTTTTTTGAATAGATTATCTTCTTTGTTTTCAATTTCTTCAATTAAAACTACCTTGCCATCTGCAGGTGAAATTATTGTATTTTCATTTATTCCCGACGGTAATTTTCTTGTAGGGTCTCTGAAAAACCATAAAGTGAAACCGAAAAATAAAATTGAAACAGAAAAAAAGATAATTTTTATA
>DOWN01000011.1:0-766 GCA_003519545.1 Bacteroidota bacterium | reverse complement strand
CTCCTCATTACTTCTTCATAACTTTCTTCCACTTCTCCGAGATCAAATCTGAATCTGTCTTTATCCATTTTTTTGTTTGTCTCTTTATCCCAAAGTCTGCATGTATCAGGTGAAATTTCATCTGCAAGTATAATCTCTCCGTATTGATTTTTACCGAATTCAAGTTTGAAATCCACAAGTTTTAAACCTTTATTTAAAAAATATGGAATCAATATCGAGTTAATTTTTAAAGTTTCTTTTCTTATATAATCAAGTTCATCTTTTGTTGCGAGATTCATTTCTATTATATGATCTTCTGAAAATAACGGATCTCCAAGTTCATCTGATTTATAATAAAATTCAACCAAGGGATTTTTTAGACTTTCGCCTTCTTTAAATCCGAATTTTTTTACTAAACTTCCGGCTGCTATATTTCTGCAAACAACTTCAACTTTTATAATCTCAACTTTTGAAACTAACATACTGTTGTCAGATACTTTTTCAATGAAATGTGTTTTGATTCCTGATTTGTTCAGCATACCAAAAATTACAGATGTAACAAGATTATTGACAATTCCTTTGTTTCTTATTTGATCTTTTTTAACACCGTTAAATGCAGTTGCATCATCTTTAAATTCCTGAAGATATGCGTCATCGTTACCGGAAATTTTATATATTTTTTTTGCTTTACCTTCGTAAATTAATGTTTTTTCCATTCTTTAATATACTTTCAATAATTTTGAAATTAAATGTTAATTGAATTATACTAATCTGTAAATAATTTGGC
>DOWN01000099.1 GCA_003519545.1 Bacteroidota bacterium | reverse complement strand
GAATTAATGTGTCTTTTGAAGGATTATTTGTTTCAATACCCTGAAGAAGAAGAAAACATAAAAGATTATTTAACCGCTCTTTTTACTGTAAACTACCAGGAGTTATATGAAAATCTTAAAAACAGAAATGGAAAAAAACTAATTTTTCATAATGATGACGAAATATATGATTATTGCGGTATCAAATATGAAGAATAATAAAAAAAAAAAATAAAAATTATTAATTTTCTCAATGGCTCTAAACCCAAACTTCCCTAAATCTCCTTACGAAATTCTTCATCCCGATATCCGATGGTTTCCGGGAGAAACCGACCTCTTTAAACATGGCTATGCCCATTTACTTCCGCCCCTCGTTGATAAAATCAGAAGGGAAGTTCATGCTTGGAGAGAAAATAACTACCCCGGTGTTTCAGAAACAAGTAAATCTCTTTTAAACTGGTGGTTCAAAACTGAACATTACTTATTATTATCAGATAATTCTACTATCAATTTTCAATATTACTTCGCTCAGAGAGAAGCTGTAGAATCTGTTATTTGGCTTTTTGAAGTCGCTAATGTTAAAGATAAATATGACCTTATTCGTTATGATAGTTCAGGTGCTGTTTCTACAGGAATGTTTGATGAAACCTGGCTCAGATTCGTTATTAAAATGGCAACCGGAAGCGGAAAAACGAAAGTCCTGTCTTTATTAATTGCTTGGTCTTATTTTCATAAACTTTATGAACCCGAGTCTAAACTCGCAAGAAATTTTTTACTCATTGCTCCGAATATAATCGTACTCGATAGATTACGAACTGATTTTGATGGATTAAAAATTTTTTACTATGATCCTGTTATTCCTGAAAATGGTTTCGACGGTAAAGATTGGAACTCTGATTTTCATCTTGATTTGCATATTCAGGATGAAGTCAATTTAATTCATCAGACGGGAAATTTATTCCTAACCAATATCCATCGTGTATATGAATCCGACATAAATATCCCAACATTCGAAGATGACGATACTTCTGATTATTTTCTCGGAACTGCTCCAAAGGGAAAAACACTTGATTCAAAAATTGATCTGACAGATATTCTTAAAAATATTGATGAACTCGTAGTTTTAAATGACGAAGCTCATCATATTCACGACGAAAAACTTGCATGGTTTAAATCTATTCAGGAAATTAATAATCGTTTACTTTTTAAAAATTCGTCAATTTCTTTGCAAATTGATGTTACAGCAACTCCTAAAAAAAATAATGGAAGTATCTTCGTACAAACTATTTCTGATTATCCTCTCGTTGAAGCTATTTATCAGGAAGTTGTAAAAAGACCTGTCTTGCCAAACAAAGAAAGCCGCAAAAAACTTGAGGAAAGAACAAGTTCAAAATATTCCGAGCGATTCAGAGATTATTTGAATCTTGGAGTTCTGGAATGGAAAAAAACTTATGATGTATTAATCAAAACCGGTAAAAAATCCGTTCTCTTTGTTATGACAGATGATACCAAAAATTGTGATGAAGTCGCTGAATATCTTGAAAATACTTTTCCTGAATTGCAAAATTCAGTTTTAGTAATCCATACTAAAAATAACGGTGACTTAATAGAGGGCTCTCATTCTAAAAATAAGGACGAACTTGAAAAATTAAGAAAAGCTGCAAAGCTAATTGATGAACCGGATAATAAATATAAAGCTATTGTTTCTGTCTTAATGCTCAAAGAAGGTTGGGATGTTAGAAATGTAACTACAATTGTTGGTTTAAGACCATATAATTCTTCTGCTAATATTCTTCCGGAGCAAACTCTCGGAAGGGGATTAAGAAAAATGTTTTTTGATAATAATGTTGATGAAGTTGTCAGTGTTGTTGGAACTAATGCTTTTATTGATTTCGTGGAAAGTATCGAAATTGAAGGTGTTACACTCGAACAAGTTCCGATGGGGCAAGGTTCTAATTCATATTCTCCTTTATTAATTGAAATTGATAATTCAAAAAAAGATTTAGATAATCTGAATATCAAAATTCCTGTTTTATCTCCAAAAAATTTCCGCGATTTTAATAAATTATCTGAACTTGATATCCAAAATTCTGAAATTAAAAAATTTGAAATTCTTAATTTTGATAAAACTCCGGCAAAAGAAATTAAATTTAAATTCATTGTCTCTGATCCTAATAATCCGGAAGATAATATTCATCATACAACTGAATTGCCTGAATTTACAATTTTAGATTCTCAAACAGTTCTTGATTTTTTTACTGAAAATATCTCTAAATCTTTGAAATTATTTAGCGGTAAAGATTTAATTTATAAAAATTTGAAATTCTTAATCTCTGAGAAATTATTCGGAAAGTCTATTGATTTAAATAATGAAAATATTATCAAAAATCTTTCAAGACCTGAAATTTCTGATTATATTTATAAACTATTTATCTCTGAATTAAATAAAATAATTATTTCTGAAAAAGAAAACTCCGGAATTCTGGATTATATAAATATAAATTCTGTAAGACCTTTTACTGTCAAAAATTGTCCATATTATATTCCAAAGAAATGTTCATTTAACAGAATAATCGGAGATTCCGACTTTGAACTCAATTTTGCTTCTTTTCTTGATAGCTGCGATGATATAATTTCATTTACCAAAAATTATTTTGCAATAGGTTTCAAACTTGATTATGTAAATTCTCTCGGTGAACTGTCAAACTATACAACTGACTTCATCGTTAATCAAAACAATAAAAATATTTATTTTATTGAAACTAAAGGTATGAAAGATGAAGATACTGATTTAAAACTAAAACGTCTTGATTCCTGGTGCAAAGATGTAAATTCCCTCCAATCTGATTATATTTTCAACTATCTCTACATCCCATACAAAAAATTTAACGAATTATACCCTAATTCCTTTTCAGATCTAATAAAAATTTTTTCTGATTGAAATTATTCGTTGATAATTTTGAAATATTTTAAATTATTCGGGAGATTATTTGTTGTTTGTAATTCTACGGGGTCGATTTTCTCTTTATATGTGTTTACAAAAAAATCTAATAACAAATCCAATGCATTAAGTGATTTTCGGAAATGTTTCTCGTTTGTTATTCTGGCTTCTTCTTGATTTTTATCATTCCCATCATTACTTAAATATCTTGACCTTCTTGATAAATTATATAACTTCTTATATGCATTATAATAAATTTCTCCAATTATAGCTGGTGAAACTCTGTTATATGGATTAATTAATCCATCAACCCTTTTGTGCTTTACAAAATGTTCATTTAGTTTTACAGATAAATGATAATTAATTATATGAACTGCAACATAAAAACACACTGTTACTTTCCAATCATAATAATCTTTATTG
>DOWN01000341.1:1345-2958 GCA_003519545.1 Bacteroidota bacterium | reverse complement strand
AATATAAATAATGCATCTGTGATGGGATTTATAAAAAAAATAAAAATTCTTTTGAAATATGACAGTAATGATCTCCAGAAAATAGCAAACCTTAACAAATACGAAAGCAAAGTTGAAACACCTGTAAAATTTTTTTTCACAAAAATTAACATCGCACCGTAAAAATTATTTACATAAGACAAGTGAGTTTTTTTTGTGCTTTCTCCTTTTAAATGAATGGTTGTAACTTCGGGATAATAAAAAATTTCATATCCTTTTTTATTAATTCTGTAACACAAATCAAGGTCTTCTCCATACATAAAATAATCTTCATCGAATAAACCTGTTTCATCTAATACTTTTTTTGGAATAAACATAAACGCTCCGCAAATCGCGTCAACTTTAGCGGTTTTATTTTCATCAAGATATGTAAGATTATACTTTCCAAAAAGTTTACTTTTAGGGAAGATTTTTGATAACCCTAAAATTCTTGGAATCGCAACAGATGGTGTAGGAAAACTTCTTTTGCATGCGGAATCTAATTTTCCGTTTGCCAAAATTAATTTTGAACTTATTGCTCCTGTTTTAGGATTTTTTTCGCAAAAATTTATTAACTTTTCAAAAGTATTTTCTTCTAATATTGTATCAGGATTTAATATCAACACATATTTACCTGATACCTGTTTTAGTGCTATATTATTTGCTTTTGAAAATCCTAAATTTTCTGAAAGGGATATTACTTTTACTTCGGGATATTTTTTTTCTATAAAATTTGCCGATCCATCTACTGAGTTATTATCTACAAAAAATATTTCAAGATTAAGATTATTTTTGTTAGATTTATAAATTGATGATATACAATTATCCGCTAAATTTTTTACATTATAATTAACTATTACAATTGATACATCAATCATTATCTGAATTTCAGTTCTTGTTTATAATTTATTAAATATAGATCTTAGTTTCAGTTTCCAAACCATAAACATCGCTTCATATACAACTTTACGTGACATCTTACTTGAACCTGCTCTTCTGTCAACGAATAGTATTGGTATTTCACAAATTTTTAAATTCTTTCTGTAAAATTTAAATTTCATCTCAATTTGAAACGAATATCCGTTTGATTTGATATTATTTAAATTTATTTTTTTCAACGCATCTACTCTGTAGCAGACAAATCCTGCGGTTGTATCCTTTACCTTTAAACCTGTAACCCAACGTGTGTACATATTTGCATAATAACTTAATACAAGTCTTCCAATGGGCCAGTTTAATACTGAAACTCCGTTGATATATCTTGAACCGACAACCAGGTCATATCCTTCATCAATTTTGGTTAAAAAACCGGGCAGATATTTCGGATCGTGAGAGAAATCGGCATCCATTTCAAATACAACGTCATAATTATTTTCAATAGCATATTTAAATCCCATCACATACGCTGTACCTAATCCTAACTTTTTTTCTCTTTCTATGAGATGAACTTTAGGATTGTTTAAATTTTTTACAAGATTTGCTGTCCCGTCCGGTGAGTTATCGTCAATAATTAAAATATTAAAATCAAATTTATCATTTGAATTAGCAAGAATTTCCGGAATCAAATTTAAAATATTTTCAGATTCGTTATATGT
>DOWN01000341.1:0-1247 GCA_003519545.1 Bacteroidota bacterium | reverse complement strand
GTATAATAATTAAAGTATTTATTAAAATTTTAAAATCCAGTCTTAAACTCATATTTTCAATATAATAAAAATCATAATTTAGTTTTACTTTTACATCGTCTAAATGTTTATCATAATTATGCTTGACCTGTGCATACCCTGTAATTCCCGGTTTCACTGTAAGTCTCTTATAATAATAGGGAATTTCATTTTTTAACATCTCAACAAAATATGGTCTCTCAGGTCTGGGACCTACAAGTGACATTTCATTTTTAATTACGTTTATCAACTGAGGAAATTCATCAAAATGTGTTCTTCTCATTAATCTTCCTATTCCTGTAACTCTCGGATCGTTTATTGCAGCCCATTCAGGAGTTTCTTCACTGTCTTCATACATGGAACGGAATTTATATAAATTAAAAAGTTTTCCGTTTTTACCTACCCGTTCCTGTATATACAAAATTTTTCCCCGTGAAGTAATTTTTATCAATATTGCCGTGATTAAAAAAAATGGGAAAAGCAAAACTAATGCAAAAATAGAAATAGTTATATCTAAAAATCTCTTTACAAATTTAGAAGCAGGAGACATTATCTCAGGCATAACTTCAATCAGTGGAACTCCATATATTTCGTTTGTCCTTACCATCCCGCTGATTATTTCATAAGTGTCCGGGAGTATTTTTAAATTCACATTTAATCCCGTACAATATTTTATAATATCTATAACTTTTTCTTTTTCGCTTGGTTCTACGGCAATTAAAACTTCAGATATTTCGTTGTTTTTTATAATCAAAGGTAAATTTTCAATTCTATCAAAAATATTATTATCATCTTTTGTTGTTATAAATTTTTTAACATTATATCCCAACTGTTTATGAGTTTTAATTATTCTATCAAGTTCGATTGCTCTGCTATTAGTACCGACTATTAAAGTATTTCTTAGACCTATTCCTTTTTCAAGTAAATTTCTCTGAATTCCTCTTATAATAATTCTTCCTGTTCCCACACATACTATCATCAAAATCCAATAAAACAAAATAAACATTCTTGAAATAGCAGGTGCATTTTTCACAAAATCATCAAGAAAAATAAAAAAGAACAATAGAAAACAACCTAAAGAAACTGATTTAAATACAGACGAAAATTCGTCAAACCTTGACCTGACAAACCAATGCTGATATAAACCCATTATTGAAAATAATATAAGCCAGTAAATATAAATAACAACTCCGGGTATTAAAAATGAAACCGGATTTGCATATTTAAAC